>WTJL01000135.1 GCA_011524845.1 Flavobacteriales bacterium
CCAGGCATGGACATGTACGAGGAAGAGTTCAAGGAGCTTCCCCTCTGCCAAAACGCCACCGACGTCGGTTGCTTGTGCACTTGGATGACCTACGGACACGGCTTTTTGCCGAGGTGGCTGAAGAAGAAGATGACGGCGCCGACCTTTACCCCCGTGTTGTGCACCCACCCTGTGACTTGGACCACCTCCTCAGAGTCCAGCGACTTGGACGCCCACCTTGGCGTGGTACGACCCTCTTACCGGTTGTCGAAACCAGCCGCCATGCGAGGGTTCATTGTACCGGAAGGCGTAATCTGGGTGGACGCCCCTCAGGTGCTTGGCGGGCGTTGGCTCCAGCGTGACAATTGGCACTCGGGTGACCTCAATTTGTTCTGGGTGAACGTGTACAACAACGCCATCTTGCGCACACGAGAATGGCACATGAAACAAGGGTTACGCCCGACGAACGTCGAATAGCCTACCTTTAGTGCAAACCAATTCGCCATGCGCCACGTGCTCTTTTTTGTGCTGGCTTTCGCCGTGCACGCCCTGACTTTGGGTCAGGACCCTGACCATTCTTCACTCTTCTCCAAGGCCAAAGAACCGGCCAAGGTCGCCACCCGTTCGGCCGAAGACACCCGAGGACTCTTCCTCCATGAGGACGCCTTTCAAGCGGTGCACGACCACCGTCCGGGCGAGTTGACCGTGGAATTTGACCTGCCCGGTGTGGGATTGACGCAGGTGGTCATGCAACAGTTCTGCAACCTCAGCGACGACTTCACCATCGCCCGAACGTCCGCCGAAGGCACCCGCGAAGAGCATTACGTCCCGACCCTCGTGACGTACGAGGTCATGTCGGCCACCACCCCTCGCGGCACCACGGAGGATGTGTCTGGAACGTTTGTGTTCTTCCGCCATCACGTTCAGGGCACGATGTACGTGGCTGGATCGCAGTGGGAAGTGCGTCCCTCGGTGGACGATGCACACTTGCAAGCACACGTTTCGAACGATTACCTCGTGTTTGACATCAACAAGAGCATCGCCGAGAATTCCTTCACGTGCGCTGTGGAAGACCGCGAGCAATCTTTGGAGCGCCAACAGCAGCCGACCGGTCAACGCAGCGTGGTGCCGCAATGCGTGGAGATTGGATTGGACATCGACAACTACACCTTGAACACGTTTGCCGATTGTTACGGCGCCATCGATTGGGCGCTGGGCGTGTTGGCGGGTGTGGACCAGATCTACCGCAACGAACTCAACGACTTGATCACGCTCCAAGCCTCTTACGTCAACGTGTGGGAGATTCCCGAGCCTTGGGCCAACACGGCCAACGACGCCGGCACCATGTTGGACCAGTTCCGCATAGAGTGGAGCTCGAGCAACCCTGTGTTGTCCTCGGCGAACTGGGATTTGGTCCACCTGATGACCAAACGTCCGGATTCCGGCACTGGCGGCATTGCCTACCTCAGCGTGGTGTGCGACTCGAACTATGGGTTTGGCTTCAGCGCAGGCATGACCAACCAAAGCAACTTCGACCCTCTTCCCTCCTACGCATGGAACTTGGACGTGGTGTCGCACGAGCTGGGACACAACTTTGGCGCCAACCACACCCACTGGTGCGGATGGCCCGGAGGCCCAGACCACCCGAGCGGCTCGGCCGGTGGACCCATTGACAACTGCTATGGCGCAGAGGGAGGTTGTGCAGACGGCCCTTCCACGAGCGCAGGCACCATCATGAGCTACTGCCACTTGAATGTGGGCAAGGTGTTGCAATTCCACCCCGTTGTGGAACAATCCGCCCTGTTCCCCATCATTCAAAGCCAAGGCTTCTGCCATGGCAACTGTGCGGCCATCGAAACGTCATGTGGGTCGTACGGCTGCACGGACCCCACAGCGTGCAACTACAACCCCGACGCGGTTCAAGACGACGGGTCTTGCGGAGTCATTGACATCTGCGGTGAATGCGCAGGCGGAGGTGCGAGCTGCACAGGCTGCACGGATCCCGCAGCGTGCAACTTCTTCCCGGACGCCCTCTACGACGACGGGTCGTGCTCGTACCCACCTCCCGGATATCCTTGCGATTGCGCCACGGATTTGGCCCAAAACGTGACCCTCGGAGCCAGCC
>WTJL01000037.1 GCA_011524845.1 Flavobacteriales bacterium
CCAGCAGGACAGAAGCCGAACACCCTCAACCCTGATTTGGTCAAGTAGAATGACAAGTCCCTTCTCCAAATAGCCTTCAAAGAAGTCAATCGTCAACGCTGAAGTACATCGATCAATCGTCATGTAGCGTTTGTGCCATGTCATTCCGCACCACTGAAGGCATAGCTGAGTAGAGATTGGTTACGCTCTCAGCGAAAAAGTCCTGCAATTTGATTTTTGAGTTAATCAATCGGGCCAACAACATTGCCGGAACGGCAGGTATCCTCAATCCAAGATCAGAAAAAATGGCACGCTTGTGGGAGGGGGACACAAGTCTGGCCTCACCTCCGTCTGAACCCCCCAAACATAAATTTCTACACTCCACCCTCGGGTGTCACATTCTCTACCGTCGATGCACTAATTTGCTCCCATTCGCTTTCAAATGAACGTATAAGTGAGGACTCGTCGTACTGCTGTACCAAAATACCACTGCAGGTCGCAGGGCCATTGGTGGAGAACGTGGCCAACATGAACTTGGATTTTTTATCAGTACCCAAACTCAATGCCTTGAAATAGGCTTCACGGTTCGTGTTCGAGACCAAAAAATGAAACGTTGCCCGGTCGTGCCATACAGCGTAAGTCCGCTTGGGAACGAATTCTGTTACGTCACCAATCTCTCATTGAACAAGAGATTTTTTCTCCCTCAGTCTTTCTTGGGCACGCCTAATGGCTTTAGACGAAATATCAAGAACAGTCACATCTGTGTAACCAGATTCTATCAGATGATCTACCAACAGACTGTCACCTCCTCCTACGTCAATGATTGGTGCGTCGTGAGCGAGATTCAGCTGTGCTATCAAGTCCAATGAAGTCTATGGCACTGATTGATACCAACTGCAATTTTTCAGCGGCTTAGCGTCATAAATACCCTGCCAATGGGCTTCTCACTCCTTTCATGTCATACTCAAATTTCGGTGACGTGAAATTCACGTCCGGCGACTCAGGTTACATACCTTTTCCCCAACAAAAACGCCAGTGAAGCTGCGTCCAAAGAACTAAGATCAATCCTTCTTAGCCTGGCCAAGCGTAAGTCGGCCTCCGACGTACACCATCCGGCCAAAGATCGGCCCGTACACAAGGCTCGCGTCCATGTTCTCTTGGAACATCTGCTCGTCCTCGTAGGCCAACTGCGCCGCCACAATGGGATTCTGCTGCCGGTAGTTCAAGATGTTCTCCACCCCGAGGTAGAGGTCGATGCCTGGGGCAAAGACCCGGGAGATTTGGCCGTTGACCACCACGAAGTCGTCCTCGAAGTCGCTCGCCGGCCGGTCGTCAAAGTCTGCGTCTGGGCGCGGAATCCGTTGCGGTCCCACCCATTGCACGGTCAGGTCGCCCATCCAACTCGCGCCGCGGTCGTTGGCCTTGGAACTGTAACTCCACTGCGTGAACGCCCGGTGTTGCGGTACGTACGGGTCCACAAGCGTCCCCTGCGCCTCGGCGCCGTCCCGCTGCGTGGTCGCGTGCACGTAGCGGTACGCGAGGCGCATGTCCACCCGGCGGTGCACCGACCAGCCAAGCTCGGCCTGGGCCGTCAACGAACGCGATTCCCGATCGCCGAGGTTGTAAATGCGCACCGCGTGAGCGTCCGCGTCAAGGTCGACGACCGCGCGGTTTTGGAATTCGGTCCAGTATCCATCCAGCGCGAAATCCGCATCGCGGTACCCGAGCTTGAACTTGCTCGTGACGTTGAATCCTGCGTTCCATCCACGCTCGGGCTCAAGCGGTCCATCCACAATCCACGTCCGGTTGCTCGCCCACACCCCCAGCTCCTCCATCAACACGTTGGGCGTCCGGAACCCCGTACCAGCCACCATCTTCAAAGACGTCTGTTCCGTCGCACTCCACCGGGCATGCAAGCGCGGCGTCACCACCGTGCCCCACAAGTTGTGTTGGTCCACGCGCAATCCGGCGACAACCATCCCCCGTGGATTGCCCGTCCAGGTCGTTTCCAAAAACGCCCCAGGAACATGTTCTGTGCGCGCCCATTCCTCCGGGTTCGCTTCCACCTCGGTTGGGGCGGCACCCCACGTTCCGCGCTCCAAAAAGTCGTCGTAGA
>WTJL01000016.1 GCA_011524845.1 Flavobacteriales bacterium
ATGGTGGTCCTTTTTTCTTGCCTCAACTTTTCCACGTCCACCGTTGAAGACTCCCCCGTCTTGGAGAAGAGTCGCCTGATTGTGGCGGCTACCTTTGGCGCTCATTCCTATTGTTATGGCAGCCGCAATCACATGTGTCGCAGGGTATTTGCCCGAAGACAAGCTCACCAATTTTGACCTCGAGAAGTTGGTCGACACCTCGGACGAATGGATCCGGACGCGCACCGGCATCGAGGAGCGTCGCATCCTCAAGGACCCCAACAAAGCCACCTCGGACATGGGGGCCGAAGCGGTCAAAACGCTCTGCGAAAAATCGGGCCTCGCCCCCACTGACATTGACCTCATCATCTGCGCCACGGTGACCCCCGACATGCTGTTCCCTTCCACCGCCAACCTGATTGGCCACAAAGTGGGGGCCACCAAAGCGTGGGGATTTGACCTGAGTGCGGCGTGCAGCGGATTCTTGTTCGCCTTGACCACAGGCGCCCAATTCGTGGAAAACGGCTCCGCCAAGAACGTCGTGGTGGTGGGTGCCGACAAAATGAGCTCCATCATCGACTACACAGACCGCACCACGTGCGTGCTGTTTGGCGACGGTGCCGCAGCGGTCCTCCTTCAACAAGACGAAGGCGATTGCGGCATTTTGGACAGCCAGCTCTACTCCGATGGCGCCGGTGGAGACTACCTCTGCATGCCTGCGGGCGGTTCACTTCGCCCCGCCAGCCACGAGACCGTGGATGCCAAACAACACTTCATCTACCAGGACGGACAACCTGTGTTCAAGTCGGCCGTGACCAACATGGCCGACGTGAGCTACGAAGTGATGGAACGCAACAACCTGACCGCAGACGACGTGGCCTGGCTGGTTCCTCACCAAGCGAACCTCCGCATCATCGACGCCACGCAACGTCGAACCGGCCTTCCACACGAGAAGGTCATGATCAACATTCAGAAATACGGCAACACCACCGCCGCGACGATTCCCTTGTGTCTTCACGATTGGGAGTCGCAATTGAAACGCGGTGACAACCTCATTTTGGCCGCCTTTGGTGGAGGCTTCACGTGGGGGTCGGTGTACGTCAAATGGGCCTACGACGGCGGCAAATAATGGCCGTTCACAGCGCCTGAATTACCTTTCCCACGCAAAATACCCTCCGACATGAAACTGACGGAAATCCAAGATCTTATCAAGTTTGTCGCCCGTGCGGGCGTCACCGAGGTGGAAATTGAACAGAAAGAGTTCAAACTCACCATCAAGTCTGAAATGCCCAAAGGCCGTGGCAAGAAGGAAGAGCAAGTGGTTCAGACCATTCAAGTTCCCGCCGCTGTGCCTCAAATGGTCCAAGCCGCACCTGTGGCAGCAGCGCCTGCACCAGCACCAGCACCAACTCCAGCCGCTCCTGCGGCTCCTGCGGCTCCCGCAGAGGACAAGAGCAACTTGGTTGAAATCAAGTCGCCCATGATTGGCACGTTCTACCGTCGCCCTTCCCCAGACAAGGACGTCTTTGCCGAAGTGGGAGACGTGATCAAGCCTGGCGACACCGTGTGCGTCATCGAAGCCATGAAGCTCTTCAACGAAATCGAATCTGAAGTTCAGGGCAAGATTGTGAAGGTCCTCGTGGACGACAACTCCCCCATCGAGTACGACCAGCCTTTGTTCTTGGTCGATCCTTCGTGAACCGCGAACAGAACCTGACCTCATGTTCAACAAAATCCTGATCGCCAACCGCGGCGAGATTGCGCTTCGCGTGATTCGCACATGCCGCGAGATGGGCATCTCCACGGTCGCTGTCTATTCCACAGCCGACCGCGACAGCTTGCACGTGCGTTTCGCTGACGAAGCGGTGTGCATCGGTCCTGCACCGAGCGCCCAGAGCTACCTCAACATCCCCAACATCATCGCGGCAGCGGAAATCACCAATGCCGATGCGATCCACCCGGGGTATGGCTTCTTGTCTGAAAACGCCAACTTCTCTCGCATTTGTGGCGAAAACGACATCAAGTTCATTGGGGCCAGTCCAGAGATGATTGACGCCATGGGCGACAAGGCATCCGCCAAGGCCACGATGAAAGAAGCCGGCGTGCCTA
>WTJL01000042.1 GCA_011524845.1 Flavobacteriales bacterium
TGAACGAAGACACAGACGTGCTTTCAAGCACCCCGGCGTCGTTGAATTGGGGCTGGCCGCCACCAAAGATTTTCGGAGGTTGTTCCATGCCTCAAAGATGCACGTTGGCACGTGATGTCCTTGCGGCGTTGACCAAAATTTGCACTTCTGCTGCGGCCTCTCCAGGCTCAGGCGCCGCCGTAGTAATCGGCGTAGTTGTTTTCCGTTTCGTACAAACGGATGTGGTGGAGGTGGCATCCACGGTCTGCGATGGGGCCTTCGAGCTCTTCCCAAATCGCAATGATCAACACCTCAGTGGACGTCTTCTTTCCCTTCAAAAAGGGCACGTCCAAGTTCAAGTTCTTGTGGTCGATGGGGTCCTCCACCTTCTCCTTGATGATGTCCTTGAGCTCCTTCAAATTCATGCAGTAGCCCGTGTCTTCTGCGGGTTCGCCCTTGATCGTCACGTGCAACTCGTAGTTGTGGCCGTGCCAGTTGGGGTTGGCGCATTTGCCGAACACTTCGAGGTTCTTGGCCTCGTCCCAATCCTCGTTCCACAACTTGTGGGCGGCATTGAATCGGGCGCGGCGGGTGACGTAGACGTTCTTCATGGCTTGGATAACCGCGCAAAGGTAGCGGATGTTCCCATGGAGTACCTTCGCGCCATGATTGTGGTTACCGGAGCTGCGGGCTTCATTGGAAGCGTGCTTGCCGTCAGGCTGTTGGAGGCGGACTACCGCCAATTGGTGTTGGTGGACGACTTTTCTGTCGAGGCCAAACAACCCAACCACGCCCACCTGGCCGTCACGGCCAAGGTGGATCGGGCGGACTTCCCCCAATGGCTGGAAGACAACGAGGACCAAGTTCAATTCATCTTTCACCTCGGGGCACGGACGGACACCACCGAACAGGACGAGGACGTCCTCAACCGATTGAACCTCGACTACAGCAAGGAGATTTGGCGCCTGTGTGTGGCCTATGGGCTTCCCTTGATCTACGCCAGCTCCGCCGCCACGTACGGCGATGGCTCCTTGGGGTACGTCGACAGCCACGACGTGGTGACCAGCCTTCAGCCACTCAATCCCTACGGCCGGTCCAAGAACGACTTCGACGCGTGGGCCCTCGCCCAAGAGCGCAAGCCCTACTTCTGGGCGGGCTTCAAGTTCTTCAACGTCTTTGGGCCCAACGAATTCCACAAGGCCCGCATGGCATCTGTCGTGCTCCACACCTTCCGCCAGGTGCAGGCGACGGGCGGCATGAAGCTGTTCCGAAGCCACCGCGACGACTACAAAGACGGACACCAAACGCGCGACTTTGTGCACGTCGAAGACGTCTGCAGCGTCCTGCTTCATTTCATGCACCACCGCAACCCCGAGCACGCCGGATTGTACAATTTGGGCAGTGGCAAAGGACGCACCTTCCTCGACCTCGCGACGGCCACGTTCCACGCCATGGGCAAGGAACCCAACATCTCGTTTGTGGACACGCCGGAGGACATCCGAGACACCTACCAGTACTTCACGGAAGCGGACCTTTCCAAACTTCGGGCCAACGGGTACACCCAACCGTTCCGTTCCCTAGAGGACGGCATCGACGATTACGTCAAGAACCACCTTATCCCTGGAGCGACGCGCGCGCCTCGAGCAACTTCTGGCGAATCTGCTTGAGCTTGGACACGGCCTGGGCACGTTCTTTTGAACGGTCGTCCGCGATGGGAGCTGGCGCGGCCTTGGCCGCTTGAACCGCTTGCGCCGCCGCTTTGCCACGCTCGCTGGACGCCCCTTTTCTGGACCGCAAAGCTTTGCGCGCCCCTTCCAACGTCAAGCCCTGCACCTTCACCAAGTCGTAGATGCGGCGAATGACGTCGATGTCGTCCTGCTTGTACGCGCGCTTGCCACGGGCATTCGTCTTGGGGGCGATTTCCTTGAACTCCTTTTCCCAAAAGCGAAGCAACGACGGTTTGACATCGAGCATCTTGGCCACTTCAGAAATGCTGAAGTATCGCTTTTGAATGGGTTGGTTCAACGGCATGACAGGCAGCAAGATAGGGCGAGAGGACCAATTCCAATGGCCCTGTCATGCAGAGAAT
>WTJL01000179.1 GCA_011524845.1 Flavobacteriales bacterium
TCGGGATGGTCGTACCGCTCAATGTCCAGCATGCCGCGGTCGTTGGTGTCCATCACGAGAGGGCAGCGTTGCTTGGCCGCTTCCAACCGAAGTTGGGCTTTCACCGCCAAGGTGTCGCACGCGTCCACCACCACATCGCAACCTTCCACGAACTCGGCGACGTTCTCTGCGGTCACACCATCCTCGTAAATGTCGATGTCGAAATAAGGGTCAAATTCGGCAATGGTCCTTGCCGCCACCACCCACTTGGGCAATTCCAATTCGTGCAATCCGCACCGAATGCGGTTCAAGTTGGAGAGTTCGATGACGTCAAAATCTGCCAGCTTCAGCCGACCGCATCCACGTTCCATGGCCAAGGCCACGGCCGTGCTTTGGCCTACACTCAAACCGGCAATGCCCACCGTCTTGCCGCGCAACGTCTCGGTCTCTTCGCGGGTGATCTTGTCGCGGTTGCGGTTGGTTCGCACCTCGATGAAGGCGTCTTCAGGGAGCACATGGATCAGCCGCCCAGACCACGGGTAGAAGGCCCACACCCCAAAGGTGTCCCAATCGCGGTCTGCCATGAGCGTCCCCAACGTGGAGGCGAGCAACGACGGGTCGTGCTTGGCCGCAGGGGTGTGACACACCGCCCATTCCGCCACTTGGGAATCGAGGGTGTCGTGCTCTTCGAGGATGGTTCCGCTTTCACGCAAGGAACTCAATCGAATGCGGTCGGATTCGACCGAGAGGTCGAGCAATTCCGGCTTCCAGAGGTGGTTCGAGGGCATAATGCAAATTCCCCTCTGAGGCCCCGCACACGACGCCGAAGCCGCGGAGTTGTCAACACGGAAAAGAGGACGACGGAAGGGTGCTGCACCCCCGTCTTCAGGCCCCGAAATACACCTTCAGGTGCCCCTTGGCCAAGGCGTTGGCCCAGTTGCGCAACCCGACCATGGCGGCCTCGGTTTCGGCACTCACAGCCTGCTTTTTCATCCGCAAGACAAGCCATCCGTACAGCCCAATGACAAGCTGTTCCACGGGGTGAACTTGGCGTTCTGATTTGGTCCCCAACTCTTTCAAAAAGGGCTCAGCGGCGTCAAAGGCCGCCTTGTACTCCGCGTCGGCCATGGCCCCGAGGAGCAGCTCGTGCAAGTGCGCCAGCTCCATCAAGGTCTCCTGAACCTCTGAGGCATGCCCCTGCTCCACGGCGCCGCTGTCCCGAAGCGAATGGGCCATCTTCAACAACCACCGCTCTTCTTCTTGGGGATCTGTGCCCTCGGCATTGGCCTGCTGCTCGGCCCATTGCTGAAGCACCGTCGGCTGGAATTGGGCCGCGCGAATCAAGTCCTCCATCTGAAGGCAGTACAGCACATGGTCCACGATGTGCTCCTGTTTTTTGCGCTGTGCAACCGTCATTCCTCGGCAGTTGTGGCCTCCGCTTCCAATCGCGATTGGATGGGGTCAGGATGCGCCTCGTTGATGCGTTCCAACACTTCAGCCGTGATGTCCCATGGATCTGTGCCGTACAACACGCCTTCTCCACTCAATCCCCAGTTCAAAATGAAATCGATGCCCTCTTCTTGAGCGTGCTCTTCCAAGTGCCGACGAAGGGCCTCCGCCATGACAGCTTGCATGTTTTGCTCGGCCACGTACATGTCCTGTTCCGCCGCCCGTTGCAAGGCACGAAGCCCCTCCTCCAATTCCATGATCCGGCGTTGTGCGATGTCCAGTTCGTCGTCCGATGCCTGACCGCTGTTGGCGTATGCGAGCAATTCTTGCGCTTCCTCTTGCAGGGGCAGTGCGTCCTCTTGCAATTGCTTCTCGCGGGTTTCCATCTGCATTTGCAGGTTGGCTTGCATGGTTTTGACAAACGCCATGCCCTGTTGCAAACTGTCTCCATGGACAAACGCCACCACGGGCCCTCCTCCCGCCGCCGCACGTTCAGCAGCCGACGGGGCACTGCCAAAAGCAGACCAGGTCAAGATGGCCATCCACACACCGAGGCCGCCCACCACGGGCCAAAACAATCCAGGAGTCACGTGTTTCATGTCGAAGAAAGATGTTCAAAGTATTGGGTGCGCATCTCCACAAACCGCAACAACACCCCCTCCGCCATGGCCGATCCCAGGGCCTCCAATTCCTCAAGGGTGTGCTCCGACTCCGGGTATTTGAACGACTGCTCGTAGCGGTCAAGCTCAAACCGAAGGCGGTACTGTCCGTTGTACGAATGGACCGTGATTCGCATCAGCGGGTGCGGAATGTGGGCGATTTCGCGCATGGCGGCGAAGATACGAGGCGCACCCCGTGCGCTACCTTTGGTCACCTCAGGCCTGCACCTGTTTTTGAACAATTTGCGTCCCCAGACGTCACTACTCTGATGCATTTCATGTCTGTTCCTTTCACTCCGTTCCGCCGTTGGGCCTTGTTGACCCTGCTGACGTGGACCTCTTGCCTGATGACCCAAGCCCAAACTGGCCGACCCCAAGGCGGACAAGGCCGCCCGGGCGAAGGCGGACCCAAGCCCAAAATTGGTCGGGTACAAGGCCAAGTGCTGGATGCCGAAAGCCAAGAAGCCCTGCCCTTTGCCTCCGTGGTGGTGATGAGCCTGAGGGACAGCAGCGTGGTGGAAGGCGCCCTTTCAGGCGACGACGGCACGTTCGACATTCGAGAGGTTGAAGTGGGGCGCCACATCCTCGAGGTTCGATTTCCTGGGTACACCACCTTTCGGAGTGCCCCGCACATGTTTTCTCCTCGCAATCCCGAGTCCCTCTCCTGGAATGCCGGCACGGTGTCGTTGGAAGCAGACATCACTGCCCTCGATGAGGCCGTGGTCGTCGAGCAGGCGTCGGTCATGGAAATGAAAGTCGACCGCCGCGTGTTCCACGTCGGCAACGACCTGACCAACCGAGGCGGAAACACGACTGAACTGCTTGAGAACATTCCCTCGGTCAACGTGGACATCGACGGCAACATCACGCTTCGTGGGTCGGCGGGGGTCCAAATCCTCATCGATGGGCGCCCCTCAGGCTTGTCGGGTGGAGCGCGGGAAGCCTTTTTGGAATCCCTGCCAGCAAGTGCGGTCGACCGCGTCGAACTCATCACCAATCCCAGCGCACGGTTTGACCCCGACGGCACCGCAGGCATCCTCAACATCGTCCTGAAGAAGAACCGCCTCGAAGGAATCAGTGGACAGGTGCAAGCGACCTACGGCACGGGCGACAACCACGACGCCAACGCGAGTTTGAACTACCGCACCAGCGCGTTGTCCATCAGCACCAACCTTGGATGGAACGACCGCTACAGCTTCATGGCCGGGGAGACCGACCGAACCCAATGGTGGTCTTCAGACTCCACGTCCTTGTCGCTTGTGGATCGTCCCGGCGATTCTCACCGCGGCAGCCTGTCCGGTTCGGTCAAGTTGGAATGGCGTGCCTCCGAGCGATGGACCTTGTTCTCCGGAATCAACGCCAACAACGGCGTCCGTGATGGTTGGGACTCCACCTCGACGCACGAGACGTGGACCGGCGGTGTGCTCGACGGGTTGAACACCGAAGCCCTGCGCGTTGAAGAAAGCCTAAGCGACTCAGAAGGCGGCGACGTGTTTGCAGGGTTCGAGCGAACGTTTGGGTCTCGGGACCACAAATGGACCGCCGACGTCCGACGCTCTTACAACCACAACTTGGGTCGAACCGAATTCACGGACCGCAGTCTGACCCCTGGAGCGACCGTGGACGACGTGCACACCTTCAACGAGCAGCACACCCGCAACCAGCGTTGGCTCGCCCAAACCGACTACGAACGCCCTTGGGGCGAAAAAGGAAAATTGGAAGCTGGACTGAAAACCACGTGGAACGCCGACAACTCCGAATTCGCCTACACAGAGCCCGACAGCACAGTGTTGACCGACGGGATTTTTGTGCCCTACGGGTTGGACACCGTCGACTATGCGTTTTTGTACGACGAACAAATCCATGCCGCCTACGTCACCGCAGGCCAAACCTTTGGGCTGGTGGGATTCCAAGCGGGCCTTCGCGCAGAACAAGCGTTCACTTCGGCGCGGTTGGACGGCGACGGTGCCCTCAACGCTGAGCCGTTTGAGAACAACTATTTCAGCCTCTACCCCACCGCCAACCTCTTCGTGGAAACGGATGGCGAAAACACGTGGAGCGCGAGCTACAGCCGTCGCGTGAACCGTCCGAGAGGGCGCCAGCTCAACCCGTATTTGGACATGTCCGATCCGCGCAATTTCAGGACCGGCAACCCCTTTCTGCTCCCCGAGTACACCAACAGCTACGAAGTGGCCCACCAATGGGCCCGCAAGCGCACAAGCGTGACGACCTCCCTGTTTTTCAAGGACACCCGCGACGTCATTCGACGCTTCACCGCGGCGGACTCCAATGGCGTGCTTCTGTCCAACTTCCAAAACCTCGGACGACAGCACAGCGAGGGGTTGGAAGTGGCCTTGATGGTTCCGCTTGGCGCCTCTGGTCGGTTGAACTGGACCGCCAGCGCCTACCGCGTTGTCAACGACGGAAGCCGTTTGGAATCTCCCTTCAGCTCATCTGGATTCAGTTGGTCCAGCCGGTTCTTCGCGTCGTGGACGGTGGGATCGGACTGGAAACTCCAGGCGAACAGCTTCGTCCGGGGCGCAGCGGTCACCCCCCAGGGCCGGTTCAATGGGTTTGCCACGCTCAACCTCGCCGCAAGCCGAGACCTGCCCAATGACCATTGGCAAGTCACCGTCCAAGTCAAGGACGTCTTCAACACCCGCCGTTGGTCGTACTCCACGACCACCCCTGACTTCACCCAAGAAGTATGGCGGCAACGGGAAAGCCGCAACCTCTACCTGACGTTGCAGTACAAATTTGGGAAGCTCGACGAGCGGAGTCGACGCGGCTCAGGAAGCCGTGGAGGCGGAGGAGGCGACGACTTCATGATGGAGTGACGCCCCATTCGACGCCTTTTGTGGGGAGGCTTTCGGCGATGCCGCCTCTTTCCAGGCCCGCTTGAGAACCTCTTGTTTGGGAGCACTCGCACGGGCTGCCCATCGTGCAGCCGCGTGAAGGATGGGGTTGCGCATGCGCTCGTGCAACACCAACCGCTGTGGTTCCGCACCCAAGGACGCCTTGATGTCCAGTGCTGTCCTTCCCAGATTGACCGAATCACAGCCTTCCTGAATGCCCCATTGAATGAACTCCACCAGCATGCGCTGGTAGAGGGCATGGGACTTGTTGTGCCCCCCTTCGAACCCCACGAAATATGCCTCCACTTCACAGCCGTCGCACATGCCGCAATGGAAGCCAATGGTTTGGCCCTCGAGCCGGGCCACCCAGACCTGAAAACGCTCCCCCAATTCCTCTTTCAGCAGCGCCAAATCCTCGGGCTGCAAGCACCCCAAACGAAACGCGGCACGGCCGTACACCTTGAGGTACAACGCATGCAATTCCTCGGCTTGGGCGCGGATGGCAGGCGCATCCAACGGCTCGAACGAAATGTCTTGGGACAGGGTCATGATGCGCTTGACCTTGGTGCGCGCCTTTGTCCTCATGCCGGCCAAGTATGCGTCCCACGATTCTCTTCCTTCAAGGGACACCCTCATCACAGGATCAAACTCCAAGTCCACCCACCCTTTGCGCCACTGAGACCGGCCGGCCAAACGGTGACCGTCTGCCCACGGTTGCGTGCATGGCCTGTCCTTCACCACCAAGGTGTTGGGCACAGGGGCCGCCACCGTCGAGCCCGCAGACATGCCAGGAGATTCAAGGAGCGCCCGTAGGCAGGCCCATTCGTCCACTCCCTGCGCAAATCGGTACCCATGAGGACCGCTGGCAAGCGGCGTACCAATCACCCGAACGTCAAACCGAAACCCACCTTCGCGGTGGAGCCAATTTTTGGCCCATCGAAAGCCAGCCGTTCCCTCCAAAAAGTCGTCGACGCCTTGGCTGATGGCCTCGCTGTCCTCGCACACGGCAATGCCGACCATGCGACCTTGGGCGTCGATCCAACGGGCAGCCCGCACCGCCCGATTGGGGCTACGCAACGCGGCGCGAACCACCCCACTCGACAAGTGAATGCTCGGCTCATGCGAGGCCTTCAGGAAATCGTCCCAAGCCCGCCAATCCGCCTCTGAACAAGACGATGCGTCTTCTGTGGTGTGCAGTTCCAATCCCGACATGCTGATGGGGTAACCTTTGGGGTGCGCCGATGTTCGTGTCTCAAGCTGAAGTTTCGCGACAGTGCATCCAGGTGCACAGGCCGAGCAACAGCACCCACAGCAACGAACCGGCGTGGCTCATGCCTTGGGCTGTTCCCCATCCTTCTGGCTCAAAATGAAGCTGAACTTCGTGGCTTCCCGCCGGGACCTCGAGGGCCGCAAGCAAGGCGTTGGCGCGGACAAGAGGCACCTCTTCTCCATCCACTGTCGCCGTCCACCCCACGGGGTAATGCACCTCACTCAGCACCAACAGGCCGCCACGGTCCGAGGACACGTCGTACGTCGAACCCTCTGGATGGTATTGCGTCAACGTCACGCTGCGGTTGCCCGGCTGGGCAACCTGCCCGAGTGTGCTTTCAAACTCCCGGTGCACAATGGCCGTTGTGGCCGGGTTCAACCCCGCAACCTTGCTCAATTCTTCGTCGGCGCTCGACACCCAAGTCACGTCGTCCACAAACCACGCCGGCCCCAAGGCGCCCACGAATGGCAGCGGCTGCTCTGCCCCGGGCACCAACAAGTACTTCGTGTTGAGCATGGACAGGCCTGGCGCCACTCCCGCATCGAGACGGAAATTTCCCGCCTGAATGGACTGAATGACAGCTGCACGTTCTGGCGTCAACACCTGCTCGATGAATTCTTGGTAGCGTCGGAGCTTGGCTCCGTGGTACCCCCCCACCGACTTGTGGAAGTAGGACGTGCGGGCGTCGTTGAACGGGTTGGCCAGTTCAAACACACGGAAATGCGAGTTGGCGTTCAACACCTCAAACGCCGCCGCATCCGCCACGCGAGCATAACGACGGGTCAACTTTGCATCCAAACGGTCCTCCCATCGGGCCTTGGCCACCTCCAGCTCGGATGAAAAGTCCGCAATGGACTGTTGCTCTTGTGCCAAAATGGCCCGATCCGCTGCAGTGGCTTCAAACGGGAATCGCTTGTCCATTTTCGACACGTAGTTCTTGTCGGACAGGTAGCGGTTGTCCACCGTCATCATGTCCACCGTCACGAGGAACGCCACACCCAGTGCGACCCATTGGGCCTTGAGCCATTGCTTGACCATGGCCAAGGTCACCCCCAGACCCAACAGAGCGAGCCCCAGCGCTCGGAGCACATCGGCCCTGAACACCTCAACGCGCATGTTCACCACGCGCTTGCCCAGCTGCTCAAGCGCAGCGTCTGGACGAATGCTTGACGTGAAATCAAACCACACCTTGGGCATGGCGTAGAAGGCCAAAAACAACACCGCTGCGGCACTGCCGCCAAGCGCCCAGCGCTTCCACTTCTTGGCCGCCTCGGGCTGGCTCATTTCATGCAAGGCCATGGCTGCGCCGAGGGGCACCGCGATTTGGACCAAAACCAACATCATCTTGGTGTCGCGGAACTTGTTGAACAAGGGCACGCTCTCCAAGAAAAAGGAGGTCAACCCGGTCGCGTCACGCCACGACAAGACCACCGCCAGCGCGGACACCGCCAGCACGGGCCATCGAAGCCACGAGCTTCCGACCAACAACCACGCGAGGCACAACGCAAACGCCAAGGCGCCGAAGTAAAACGCCCCCCCACTGAAGCGCTGCTCTCCCCAGTACAATTGGTTGTTGCCACCCTTCACATCCGGAATGGCCACACTCCACCACTCTCCGCGCGCCATGCTGTATTCCAAGATGTAGTCGCGGTTCAACCCTTCGCTCGGCTTCTCTGCCGACACCCCTGTGGTCACGTTGGCCTTGCCACGTGTCGTGAACTCTGCGTATTGCTCGGTCAGGGCCAATTGTCCCGTTTGAGGAAGCACGGACAAGATGCCCGCCAAGGCCAACAGTCCAGTGGTCTTGGCCACGCTCAACCATTCGCCTTTCAGCGCAGCCCGGACCCAAGCGGCCACCGCCACAGCACCGAGCAAAAACAAGAGGTAGTAGGTCATTTGGACGTGGTCCGCCTGAAGGTGAAGGGCCGCAAACAAGGCCGCCACTCCGGCACCGCCCCACATCCGACCTCGGTACGCGAGGATCACACCAGCCAAGACGCCTGGCATGGTGGCGATGGCACGCACCTTGGTGGCATGACCCGCCGCCAGGTACAGAACGTTCAAACTGGACAGACCAAATCCAAGACCCAGCACCAAGGCGAGCCAAGGCGACAAGCCCAAACACAACCCCAGCACGTACGCAGACACCATCGCAACGAACACCGTCCCCACCTCAATGGGCACAAGGTTTCGAACCGCCTTCCACGTCCATTGTGGTGCGGTGCCGATGTCTGTTCCGGTGATCTGGATGGTGGGCATTCCACCAAACATGCTGTCTGTCCAATGCGGGACCTCGCCGTCACGGCGCTGCACATCGCGCGCCTCCTTGGACATGCCAATGTTGTTTTGGATGTCGCCTTG
>WTJL01000206.1:0-2823 GCA_011524845.1 Flavobacteriales bacterium
GGGAGTCTTCAACGGTGGACGTGGAAAAGTTGAGGCAAGAAAAAAGGACCACCATTGGGTCCTTTTTTGTCGGATACAGGTATCCGCAGGTTGGAGGGGTCGACGTTACGCTTCTTCGCGCTCCATCACCACTTTGCCCTTGTAGTAGAGCTTTCCTTCGTGCCAGTGGGCGCGGTGGAACATGTGAGGCTGGCCTGTTGTGGGGCATGTGCTCACGTTGGCTGGTGTCAGCGAGTCGTGGGTGCGGCGCTTCCGCGTGCGCGTTTTGCTTTGCCGTCTTTTGGGATGTGCCATAGTGCGTTAGTTGTCGAGTCCTTTCAATGCTGCCCAGCGTGGGTCGATGTCGTCTGCATTGTCTCCATCATCCGCAGAAGGGTCTTGCCATTCGGTCATGTCCAAATCGCAATCGTCTTCGTTGTCGTGGATGGTTCGGTTGGGTTTGGCCAAATGAACCAGTTGGAAAATGGCATCGGCCAAGTCCAATTGGTATTCATTCGAACCCAAGATCCACAGCTCGTCGTCGTAGGACGTCTCATCGCCGAAGCGAATCGACACCCGGTCGCTTCCATCAATGGAAACGCTGACGTCGTCCAAACAACGGTCGCAAGGCGCCGTCATCGTTGCTGTCAAGGTCATGCGGAGGGTCATTGTGGTGTCGAGTTTGTCCAACTCCACAAGCACTTCTCCGTGGACCTGATCCACGTCTGAATGGGGGAAACAAGCAAAGAACTCCGGGTCCACACGCAATTGGAATTCATGTTTTCCAGGCTTCAAACCCACAAATGGGATGCGGTAATCTGCCAACAAATCCATGTCCTCCAATTTTTTGGGGAGTGCAAAGGTAGCGAATCAGGTTGGAATTGCCAACCTCAGCCCCTTCGTTTTCAGAGAGCCCGGTCTCAGCCTCAGCGCCTTGAGCGGTACTCGGGCTTGGGCGGGGCGATTTCCAAGGGGTTGCTGGCGAACTCGCGGTGTTCCATTCGGTGGCGGCGAACGTCGCAGGCGAGGCGGATGGCCTCACGGAAAGAGGCGCCATTGGCTTGACCTTGCCCGGCAATGTCGAAGCCTGTGCCATGGTCTGGACTGGTCCGAACCACGGGAAGGCCTGCGGTGAAATTGACGCCTCGACCAAAGCTCATGGCTTTGAAAGGGGCCAACCCCTGGTCGTGGTACATGGCCAACACCCCGTCGAAGTTTTTGAAGGCACCCGACCCAAAGAACCCATCCGCCGCGTAGGGACCGTGCGCTTGGATGCCATTGGCCTGGGCTTGTTGGATGGCAGGGGCGATGATTCGCTTTTCTTCGTCGCCCATCATGCCGTTGTCGCCCGCATGGGGATTCAGCCCCAGGACGGCGATCCGCGGAGAGGGAAGGCCAAAGTCCCGCACCAAGCTGTCGTGCATGAGCTGCAGTTTGGTGCCAATTCGTTCGCCACTGAGGCCGGCGGCCACATCTTTCAGGGCCACATGGCCGGTCACCATGCCAATGCGCAAGCCGTCGCAACAGAGGAGCATCAACACCTCACTCACGCCCGCTTCGCTGGCGAGGTATTCGGTGTGGCCGGGGAAGGAGAATCCGGCTTGACGGATGGTGTCTTTGTTGATGGGCGCGGTCACGAGCACGTCCACCGCCGTCTTCGCCAAATGGGCCACGGCGATTTCGAGGCTCTGCATCGCGACAGCACCCGCTTCTTTGGACGCCTCGCCAGGCTTGTGTTCGAACCCTTCCGATTCAAAGGTCACCAGGTTGATTTGGCCGGGCTTGGCCGACTTGGCGTCCTCCACTTCCCCCCATGGGATGTTTTCAAAAGCCGCTTCGGCCAAGGAACGGGGGGCAAAGACCACGGGAATCATGGCCGCGAGGCTGCGTTCATCGGCCAAGGCGTCGGTCAGCGCTTCGAGTCCGATGCCGTTGGGGTCTCCGCAGGAAATGCCGACCCTGATTTTGGAATTCTTGTGGCTCATGGGGTGAGGTCAAAGGTAGCGACGAGTACCTTGGTCTTCTCATGGTGAAGGACATCTTTCCATTCTTTGTCAGTCGGGCATGGCTTGGCGTCGCAGGGGTTGTCCTTTCGCTTGTCCTGGGGGCCTCGGATGCCCGTGCAACCCACAATCGTGCAGGTGAAATCACCTACAGCCATGTTCAAGGATTGACGTACGAGGTGGTCATCACCACCTACACGAAGGCAAGCGCCTTGGCTGATCGTCCTTGGCTCTACCTCACGTGGGGGGATGAAGTGGCCAACCAATTGGACAGTTTGTCTCGCGAATTGCCGGTGACGGTCATGCCGGGAGACATTCAGAAAAACGTGTACCGTGGCACCCACACGTATGGCGGTCCAGGGGTCTATCCCCTGACCGTGGAGGACCCCAACCGAAACGAAGGGGTTCTCAACATGACGGGATCTGTGGACACGCCTTTTGCCATTCGTTCCCTCTTGATCATCGACCCTCAGGCGGGACACAACAACAGCGTGCAGTTGTTGAATCCAGCCACAGAAAATGCCTGTTTGAACCAGCAGTGGATTCACAATCCCGCCGCCCATGACCCGGACGGAGACGTGCTAACGTACAGTTTGGTGCCCAGCCGTGGCTTTGGGGGAGAGTTCATTCCGTCGTTTGTGTTTCCGGATGAAGTCAGCGGCGCCAACGATGTGTTCGCCATTGACGAATCCACCGGCGACTTGACCTGGCAGACGCCCCAAATCGCGGGCGAGTACAACGTGGCCATCCGCATCGAAGAATGGCGGGACGTTGGAGGGGGACTGCGCAAGGTGGGAGAAGTCATCCGAGACCTTCAAATCGACGTGCAGTTGTGCGCCAA
>WTJL01000206.1:2923-30368 GCA_011524845.1 Flavobacteriales bacterium
CGTGCGGCCGAATCCGCAAAGACGTTCCAGTCATGACCCGAGCATCGGTGGTGGCCACAGGCCCGGATGGTACGGTGCTGGTCGGCTGGTCGCCGCCCTCGGAACTGGATTCTTTGGCGTTCCCGGGGCCTTACACCTACGAGCTTTGGGGCCGCCCCATGGACGGATCTGGAACGCCAAGCGACCTCGTGTGGTCCTCTGAATCTGACGTCGATCTTTTCCAATTGGACACCACAGTCGTCCTGAACGGGGTGGACACGGAAACCTTGGCATGGTCCTACGACATCCGTTTGTACAGCGCCTCAGAGGGCGTGGGCACTGCCCCAGAGGCCTCCACTCCGTGGCTCATGTTCACCCCCGACGACAACCAGCTTCGACTGGATGTCCAACAAGGAGTGCCTTGGCAAGTGGACGCGTACATCATCGAAAAGGAGCTTCCCAATGGAACGTTCGCGGTGTTGGACACGGTGGATGTGCCCACGTACGTCGACGAAGGACTCGTGAATGGCACGACGTATTGTTACCGGGTGACGACGATCGGACGGTACGACGATCCGACCACGGAAGTCCCCCTCGTCAACGTCAGTCAAGAAGCGTGTGCAACGCCCTTCGACTTCACGGCTCCGTGCGCCATGCAGCTGGACGTCGACGCCCATTGTGACGTGGAACGGGACACGCTGCGTTGGTCTCGAGCGCCTGGGTGCACCTCGGACGACATCGTTGGTTACCGCATTTACTGGGCGCCATTCGAGGGCGATTCACTTCAACTGTGGCGTCAGGTGAACGAAGCCTCCGACACCCTCGCAGTGTTCAACGAAGACGACAGCTTGGGCACCATTGCAGGCTGTTTTTGGGTGGCCGCGTTGGACAGCCTGATGCCAGGGCCGGACGGGTCGTTGAGACGAAACGAGGGAATGGGTGGCGACACGGTGTGCGTAGACAATTGTCCCTATTACTTCTTGCCCAACGTGTTTTCTCCCAATGACGACGGTCACAACGACCTCTTCATGGCGTTCCCGTGGAAGTTCATCGACAGCGTTCACGTTGTGATTCACAACCGTTGGGGGGAGCCGGTGTTTGAAACGCGCGACCCAGATGTGCGGTGGGACGGGACGTACCTCGACACGGGTGAGCTGTTGCCTGACGGGGTTTATTTCTATTCGGCCACCGCGTACACACGCCGTTTGGCGGGCATCGTGCCCGAGCGATTCAGCGGAAGCCTGCACTTGGTGGAAGGGCGAACCCAAACCACAGACTGATCGCCCCCTGGTGCCTCAAGGAAGTCTGCCAGGCTCCAGCCCGACGTACTTTTGTCCCATGTTCACGGGAATCATTGAAGCCCAAGGCGAATTGGTCGCCCTGAGAAAAGAAGGCACCAACGTGCACCTGGAGGTGCGCGCCCCTTTCACATCTGAATTGCAAATCGATCAGAGTGTGGCGCACGACGGCGTCTGCCTCACCGTGGTGGCGATCGAAGGCGAGGTTTACACCGTCACCGCCATTGAAGAGACCTTGGCCAAAACCCACCTGGGATCTTGCCAAGTTGGCCACACCTTCAATTTGGAGCGCTGTGCGGTGGTGGGAGACCGCATCGACGGCCACGTCGTGCAAGGCCATGTCGACACCACAGGGACCTTGGCTTCCGTGGAGGAGCGCGACGGCAGTTGGGTGCTCACCATTGACCACCCCAAAGCGCCTGAGTGGATCACCGTTCCCAAGGGGAGCATCGCCTTGGCGGGCATCAGCCTGACGGTGGTGGACAGTGCGCCGGGACAATTCACCGTGGCGATCATTCCCTACACCTGGGAACACACCAACCTTCATCAAACCCCGGTGGGGGCGCCGATGAACTTGGAATTCGACGTGATGGGGAAGTACGTGGCCCGCTTGCTCGATGCGCAACTCAGCGCGAGGGGCGTGGGCGGAGCGTGAAGTTTTGACCGAGGTACACGCGGCGTACGGTCTCGTCTGCTGCCAATTCCTCTGCGGTTCCTTCCTTCAAGATTTTGCCCTCAAACAGCAAATAGGCCCGGTCGGTGATGTGCAACGTTTCCTGCACGTTGTGGTCGGTGATCAACACGCCGATGCCTTTGTGACGGAGCTGATCCACGATGCGTTGGATGTCTTCCACCGCGATGGGGTCGACCCCGGCAAAGGGTTCGTCCAACAAAATGAACGACGGGTTGGAGGCGAGGGCTCGGGCGATTTCTGTCCGTCGTCGCTCGCCGCCTGACAGCACATCGCCAGGGCTCTTGCGCACCGCCTGCAAGCTGAATTCATCCAAGAGTTGTTCGAGGCGCTCCGCGGCTTCCGTTTTGGAAAGCCCTTGCAGCTCCAAAATGGCCGCCACGTTGTCTTCCACGCTCAGCTTCCTGAACACACTCGGTTCTTGCGGAAGGTAGCCGATACCCTTGCGCGCCCGAACGTACATGGGGTCGCGTGTCACCTCGTCTTCCCCGAGCTGCACGGTTCCACCGTCGGGCTGGACCAACCCCACCACCGCATAAAAGCTGGTGGTCTTTCCGGCGCCATTGGGCCCGAGCAACCCCACCACTTCACCGGGCGCCACGCGGAAGGACACGTGGTCCACCACGGTGCGCTTACCGTAGGTCTTGACAAGGTTGGTGGCGACGAGGTCCATGGGTCAAAGGTCGGTCAAAGTTCCACGCCGAGGCCCACACGCCATCCCCATGCTTCCCGCATGCCAGGAAGGGTGGGGGTCACCCGGCGATGGACGTCCAGACGGAGAACGCTGAACAGGTTTTCAATGCCAAACACTGCCTCGCCGTACCAGCCATTCAATCCGGACGTGGTCGCGGGCATCTCGGTGATGGTCTCGTGGCGGTCGTCCCACGAACTCAGGACGCCCTTGATGCCCACCACCTCTCTCAATCGAAGTTCTTTGAGCAGAGGAATGCGCCCCAGAACCAATCCCTCGCCGTGCCATTCTGCACATCCTCGAACCCATCGGTCGCTGGCGAATTCCATGAAGCGGAGGAGGTTGAATGCCTCGTTGATGCTCAAGGCGGTTTCGTTGGCGGGTTGAAGTTCGGTCAGCACCACAGGCGCCAGACCGGTGTACATGCCGCCTTGTCCCCACCACTCGATGCGTCCGAGGGGCCCCAGCCGCTGGGTGCCTTCCGCGTCCATGGTCCAGCGTTGGTAATTGAACTCGCTGCCCAACACACGGGGCAGACCCAACGTGACGGTTCCCGTGAGAATGGGCCAGTTGGATCCAAGGCTGACGCGCTCAAACGCCCCCGACACGAACTTCTCGTTTCGGGCGTAGCGGGTTTGAATGGTGAGTTCCGCGGTGACCAAAGGCGAGGTTCCCGTTGGGTCGCTTTGGCGGACAAACAACACCTCTCCACGAGGTGCCACGCTTCGGTGCCGGAATTCCACCGATTGCCCCCACCCTGAACCAAACTCATGCAAGAAGCTGATTTCCGAGCGTGTGATTTCGCTGAGTCGATTGAGGGTGTCCAATTGAAGGGCGCTGTTCAGTCCGTTCCCTTGGTCAAAGAATCCCATCATGCCCAGTTGGTCGATGTCTCGGGCGTGCTCTACAAAGACCTCGGTTCGGGGCGATTTTCGAAGAATCCACTCCATGGAACCGCCGTATTTCCAGCGCTGATCCAGCACGCCATACGCCGCGAACGACCTCAACCACACCTTCCTTGAAAAGTCGTTGCTCGTTTGGATGCCCAAACTGAAACGGTTTCCCTCGATGGCGTTTCGGCTGTAGGCGTCGAAATACGGGCCGATTTCTATGGGGCCTTGAATGACATAGCCCGTTCCCGCGAGCATGGCAAAGCCCTCGAGGAACTTGTACTGGGGCATGCTTTGGATGGTGTCCACCATCCAGTACGTGTTGGCGGCTCGGGGGGTGAGAGGCGTGGGCCGAAGGGTCGCCCAAGTTTCTTCGAGCACATCGTTGGAGCCTTTGGCAAAACTCATGTCTCGCGCACTCGTCCACACCGAATCTGGCCACGCGGAAGCCGTGTCAAAGTCCGAGTTGACGATGGTTTGGTGGCTGTAAATGCCCATGCCCCCTTCTCGGAGACTGACGTCCGCCAAGTTTTCTTCCCGAGCGAGCACCCATCGATCGTCGTGCCGCTCGTAAGTCTGACTCCAGCTGTAGTTGCGGACAAAATTGACTTGGGCACCCTCGCTGATTTTGGCCTCCACATGGCGCAAGCCCAAGGTCAAGGTGTCGATCCACATTTCACCTTCAAACGTGAGCTCCCCGCGTCGCCTTGGGACAAAGGCGAGGTGAAAACACGGGCGCGATCCGTGGTCGAGGGTGTCGAGGATGTAGTACCTATAGTGGACGTTCCCGCGGTCGTGCAAGGGGCTTGTGAACGCGCGGTCGAGAAGCAGCATTTGGTTCTCGTACAGGTTGATGTTGAGGAACTCCGACTGCACACTCGAGGTGTTTTCGCCGTTCTGCATCCACGTGGCCCGGGCCGCCTCGATGCGCTTTTCCCGTCTGCGACCTTCGGTGCGGAGGGTCCCGGCGACTTCGGTGACAAAGAGGGGCAGGGCCACGCGGTTTTGGGAAGAGTCAAGGTGGTCCCACACCCATGCAAATGGACCCCAAAAACGACGCGCTGGCAATTTCTCTGGGTAGTCGTTGAAGGCCACTTCTTGCACTTCATAGAAGTCGTGACGAAGCGCAGGAATGCGCGCGGGGTCGTTGCCCTTCTTGGCTTCGGCCACCCGTTGCATCAGGGGCTTGGCAGGGTTCACCGCTTTTTTGTCCGGACGGACCACGGCCGCTTCGAGGTCCACGCTTCGGGCCTCGAGGGCCACGTTGATGACCTGTGGAACGCCGCGCTGGAGGGAAATGGTTTGGCTCTGGTATCCCAGGGTCGAATACGTGGCCCGCGTGACCCTTGCCCCGCCGGAGTCGAGCACGTACAGGCCTTCCGCGTCGGTCATGGTGCCGATGCTGGTGCCCACAAAGCTCACGTTGACAAAGGGAAGGGCTTCACCGGTTTCCCCGTCAAAGACACGTCCAGACACCGACGTTTGGGCGGTTCCAATCCCCGCCCACAGACACAGCCAAAGGGTGAACGTGAGGCGCATCAGCGGGTCCGTCGTTTGTCTTGACGGCGGGCAATCCAAATGCCCATTTCATAGAGAAGCAACACCGGCATGGACACCAAAATTTGGCTTGTCACATCGGGTGGTGTGATCACGGCCGACAGCGCGAGAATGGCCACAAGGGCGTGTCGACGGTAGGCCTTGAGCATGGGCGCAGTCACGAGCCCGGCTTTGCTCAAGAAGTACACGAGCACGGGCAGTTGGAACACCAAGCCGGCGGCCAAGGTGATGCTGGCCACGGTCTTCACGTAGCTCATCACGGCGATGCGTGACGCCACGTCACCCAACTCGTAGTTGCCGAGAAACTGCAGGCTCAACGGGGCGATGAGGTAGTACCCAAAGGCGACCCCCATCATGAACAGCATCGAAGACGCCAATCCTGCTCCTCGGGCGGCGTTGCGCTCGCCCGACTTCAAGGCAGGGCGGACAAAGGCCCACCCTTGGTGAACGAGCACAGGAAACGCCACGATCAAACCACCCACCACACTGACAATGATGTGCGCGGAGAAATTCCCCAGCATGGTGGTGTTGATCAGCTCGTAGGAGATGCGTTCAACGCAGAGGGCGTCCCCCGAACCGATGGCGTGAGAAAGGGCGCACCAGGCGCGGTAACTGATGAACTCAGTGTTGCGAGGCCCAAACAAAATGGCGTCAAACACCCAGTCTTTTTTCACGAACAAGACGATGGCGGCAGAGAGCACAGCCACCACAGAAATGAACAAGCGACGCCGCAGTTCTTCGAGGTGGTCGAGAAAGCCCATGTGGGCTTCGTCGTGGGCCTGGTCCATCGCCATGCCGCGAAGTTAAACCAACCCCTCGCGGAGGCAATCGTGAATGTGCACCATGCCGAGGTATTCGTCTCCGTTCATCACGACGACTTGGCTGATGCCGTGTTCTTGCATCCACTGCGCGGCATGGGCGGCGAGTGTGGAAGCGTCCAGCACCTTGGGAGAGGTGGAGGCCAAATCCCCTGCGCACTTCCCGTCCAGTCCACCTTGGGCCATCGCCCGACGCAAGTCGCCATCGGTGACGATACCCGCCACTTGACGCGCCCCGTCTTGCGCCCAAACAACGGTCGCGCCGTAGCGCCCTTCAGACATGGATGCGAGCACCTCCGCCATGCCGGCATCCCACGAGACCGAGGGGCGACGTGCTTCATCGGTGAGCTCGGCCAGGGTCCACGTCAGCTTTTTTCCAAGGGCACCTGCAGGATGGTTCTTGGCGAAGTCGTCGGGCTGGAAGCCCACGCGATCCATCAACGCCATGGCCAAAGCGTCGCCCAAGGCCAATTGGAGGGAGGTGCTTGTGGTGGGTGCAAGGTCAAATCGGCAGGCTTCTTCCGCCACGCCGACGTCGAGCACGACATCCGCGGCTTTGCCCAGGGGCGAATCGGGCCGTGCCGTCATGGCCACGAGGGCGCATCCACGGGAGGCAAGAGTGGGCAACAGGCCCACCACTTCGTCGCTGCTTCCGCTTTTGGACAAGCAAAGGACGGCGTCGTCTTCCCCCACCGCTCCGACATCTCCGTGTAGGGCTTCACCTGCGTGGAGGAACCGTGCACGGGTGCCGGTGGAATTGAGGGTGGCTGAAATTTTGGCCGCCACGTGGGCGCTTTTCCCCACCCCTGTCACCACCACATTTCCTTTCGCTTCAAACAGGGTGTGCACCGCCCTCACGAACGATTCATCCAACACGGTGGAAGCGTGCTGAAGGGCCTGTGCGGCCAAGGAAAGCGCGCGTCGTCCCACGTCGAGGTCGGAGTGCGGACGCCCTTGGGGATTTGTGGTGGAAGAGGGGTTGCTCACGTGGCCGTTTTACGTATATTTAGTCTAGCAAAGCTAACGCCTACCGATGAGCCTGGTTGAGTTGGCGCCCCAAGAGGCGCTGAAAGAGTTTTTTGGATTCGACGAATTCAAGGGTGAGCAAGAAAAAGCCATCCAAAGCGTCCTGGACGGTCGTGACACCTTCGTGATCATGCCGACCGGTGGCGGCAAATCCATGTGCTATCAACTCCCGGCCTTGATGTTGGACGGTGTGGCGTTGGTCATCAGCCCCCTCATCGCCTTGATGAAGAACCAAGTGGACGCCATC
Organism: Flavobacteriales bacterium; assembly: GCA_011524845.1. Taxonomy (GTDB): domain Bacteria; phylum Bacteroidota; class Bacteroidia; order Flavobacteriales_D; family Sanyastnellaceae; genus UBA11663. The sequence continues at coordinate 10,121 of WTJL01000206.1, forward strand.
CGTGGCCACCACGAGGACAAGCGCGTGGCCCACTTCTTGAACTCGTCCTTGGCGAGGGCCGAAGCGGAGCGTGTGAAAATGGACGTGGCGGAAGGGTGGACCAAGTTGTTGTACGTGGCGCCTGAGAGCCTGACCAAGGCTGAAAACATCGAATTCTTGAAGTCGGTGCGCATCAGCTTTGTGGCCGTGGACGAGGCGCACTGCATCTCGGAATGGGGGCACGATTTCCGTCCGGAATACCGCCGCATCAAACCCATCATCAAAGGCATTGCCGACGTGCCCATCATGGCGCTCACTGCCACTGCGACGCCCAAGGTTCAGCAGGACATCCAGAAGAACCTCAACATGGTGGATGCGGTGGTGTTGAAGTCGTCGTTCAACCGTGACAACCTGTTTTACGAGGTGCGCCCCAAGAAGGACGCCCTGAAACAGATTGTGCGTTACTGCCTTCAACACGCGGGCAAGAGTGGCATTGTGTACTGCTTGAGTCGGAAAAAGGTGGAGCAGATTGCCGACACCCTCAGGGTGAATGGCGTGAAGGCTTTGGCCTACCACGCGGGCATGGACAGCGGCCAGCGCAGCAAAATCCAAGACCAGTTCTTGATGCAAGACGTGGACGTGATTGTCGCGACCATTGCCTTTGGCATGGGCATCGACAAGCCAGATGTCCGTTACGTCATCCACTACGACATGCCCAAGTCGCTGGAGAGTTACTACCAGGAGACTGGACGGGCGGGCCGTGACGGAGGAGAAGGGCGCTGCATCGCGTTCTACAGCCACAAGGACATTGACAAGCTCGAGAAGTTCCTGCAAGGCAAGCCCATCGCGGAACAAGAGGTCGGCATGCAGTTGCTGCAAGAGGTCATGGCGTATGCGGAGACCGCCACCAGCCGCCGGAAATTCTTGCTGCATTACTTCGGAGAAGAATTCGACGAGGTGAATGGTCCTGGGGCCATGAACTGCGACAACAGCGAAAATCCGCCCACTTTGGTGGACCGCCAAGAGGAAGTGCACCTGTTGTTGAGTGCTGTGCTTGAGCACAAGAACAAGCACCGCATGGGCTTCTACACGTCGTTGCTGACGGCCACAGAAAACCGCCAGATGGAGGATTACGGGGCCGTGGGAAGCGTGTTTTGGGGACGGGGCAAAGACCAAGACATCGAGTTTTGGCAAGGGATCGTTCGACAAACCGTCGTGCTCAACTACCTCGCCAAGGAGGTCGAGAAGTACGGCGTGCTTCATCTGACCGAGAAAGGCCACAACTTCATTTCCTCGCCCGGACCCCTCATGCTCGCGAACCAGCGAGATTTCAGCGATGTGGATTCGGGCGATTCGTTGGCCCAAACACGCGGCGACAGCGGTGGAGCCTTGGACCCCAAACTCCGCGGCATGCTGACCGACCTGCGAAAGGAAGTCAGCGCCGAGAAAGGCCTGCCACCGTACGTCATCTTCCAGGACATCAGTTTGGACGAGATGGCCACCCATTACCCTGTCAGCCCCGACGAACTGCTTCGCATCACTGGGGTGGGATCGGGCAAGGCGGCCAAATTTGGAGCGCCCTTCACGAAGCTCATCGCCCAATACGTCAAAGACGAGGGCATTGAACGGGACGACGCCCTTCTCGTTCGCAGCAGCGGTTCAAAGTCGAGCAACAAAGTGACCATCATCCAGTTGATGGACCGGAAAATGGGGTTGGACGACATTGCCGCGGGCATCCACGGACAGAGGGCTCAGGTGTTGGACGAGATCGAGGCCATCGTGAGCGCGGGCACCAAAGTGAACCTGGACCACATCCTCGACGAGAGTTTGGACGAGGAGTGTTTGGAAGAGCTGTTCGACTTCTTCACGGAATCCGAAGACGAAGGACTTGGGGCGGCGATGGAAGAATTCGACGACGTCTATTCCGAGGAGGAGCTGCGTTTGGCGCGCATCAAGTTCCTCTGCGAGGTGGCGCACTGACCCCTGCGACAGCCCCATTTGTCAACGATTTTGATCAAGGTCCATCACTATCACTGGACCGTGGCGGCCGCATAGGCCATCAGGCCGGCCCCAATCTTCAGGGACGCCTCATCCACATCGAAGCGAGGGGTGTGCAGGCCGTGGGTGCCGAGGTCGTTGCCTTCTTCAGGCGAGGCTGTCCCCAACCGATAGAAGCATCCGGGAATTTCATTGGCGAAGTAGCTGAAGTCTTCTGCGGTCATTCGGATGTCCAAATCGTGCACAAAGGCGTCCCCCAAGTAGTCCACAGCGGCTTGCTTGAACCCCGCGGACACCTGCACGTCGTTGTGAACATGGGGATAACCCTTGCGGATCTCAAGGTTCGCCTCGCAGCCATGGGCTTTGGCCGTGTTGTGGACGATGTCGGTCAGCAAGGCATGGGCGTCCTTTCGCCACGCATCGTCCATGGATCGGAAGGTTCCCTGGATGTCCACGGTGTCGGGCAAAATGTTGGTGGCTCCGAGCGCTTCCACGCGGCCAAACGACAGCACCGAAGCCACGCCCGGAGGGCACATGCGCGAGACGGCCTGCTGCGCCGCCACGATGACCGCGGACGAGGCGAGCACGGCATCCTTGCACAGGTGAGGAAGGGCGGCATGACCGCCTTTGCCTTGGATGGTCAAGTGAATCTCGTCGGTCGACGCCATGTAGGCCCCGCCGCGAACGCCGACATGGCCTGCTGGGAGTTGGGGGTACACGTGTTGGGCCAGGATGTGGTTGGGGGTGGGGTTGGTCAAAACGCCCGCGGCCACCATGCCTTTGGCGCCCCCGGGAATGAGCTCCTCTCCCGGTTGAAAAATGCAGCGCACGGTGCCGGACCAGTGGTCTTTGGTGGCCTGCAACAATTGAATGGCCCCAAGCAGGGAGGTGGTGTGCACGTCGTGCCCACAAGCGTGCATCACCCCAGCATTGGTCGAGGCGTACGGTACGTCGTTGGCCTCTTGAATGGGCAAGGCGTCCATGTCGGCCCGAAGGGCCACCACACGCGACTCAGGGTCGACACCGCGCACATGGGCCACGATGCCGGTGTCGGTCACATGCGTTTCATGGTCGATTCCCCATGCCTTCAGTTGGTCGGCCACGAACGCCATGGTCTTGTGCTCTTGAAAGGACAACTCGGGATGGGCGTGCAGGTGGCGCCTCAGCGACACCCACTCCCCGTGGTGTTCGTCCACGAGCGACTTGATGCGTTCCAAAAGGGTCATGACTCCAAAGGGGGGTTGAGGTGGCTCCATGCCGTCCAAAGCATGCGGCAGGAGGCGTACAACATCACGAGACCAAACACCAATTTGACCCACGCCTCCGACAATTTCAAACTCCACTTGGATCCAGCCCAAGCTCCGGCGACAAACGTCACGCAGAGCACGGCGGCGTAGGCCCAATGCACCTCACCGGCCTTGTGGTACTGAAGGACAGCAAGGATGCCAACTGGCGGCAACATCATGGCGAGGCTGGTTCCTTGGGCGGCGTGTTGCCCCAAGCCGAGGAACGCCATCATGGCAGGCACGAGGATCAATCCTCCTCCGACGCCAACAAAGCCGGAAGCGATGCCGGCAAACAAGCCGATGGCGAGGAGGGTGAACAGGGTGGTGGGGTCGAGGGCCATGGGGAATCAGAAGTCAAAATTCAGAGACAAGGTAAAGCGCCGTGGCAACGTGATGCCGTCGTCCACCCCGTACGCCCAATCGGCGGCAAGCCAATAGCCCAAAAACCGGGACCGAACCCCAAACCCAAGGTCGTACAAGACGGGCTCGCGGTTGTTGTTGACCGTCACCGTGATGGGGTTGGCATTGACCGTGACAAAATTGAACGAATTGTCGTCGGTGTAGGGGTGAAGGCCTGTCCATGCGGCCCCCACATCGGCGAAGGCCACGGCCTGCAAGTGCTTCAAGAAGTCGGACTTTCCGGCACTGTTGAAGAACACGGGAAGGCGCAATTCTGCGTTCGCCACTGCGACATTGGCACCGTTGCGCACGTTGTTTTGGAACCCGCGCAAGGGGGTGATTCGGGCCTGATAGGCGAAGGGGATGTCGGGGTCGACGGCTGTGTTGGCGTTGCCCGCCAGGGACAAGCTGTTGTCGGTGCCGCCGAGCATGTGCAGCAATTTCTTTTGGCCGATGGACCAATCACCCGCCATTCGGAAGGCCAAAATGCTTGGCCCCACCAGCGGGAAGTAGCGGCGGGCGTCAAAGCCCACCGTGCCAAAGGACCATCCATTGTCGGGAGTGGCGACACCTCCATTGGGGTCGGACGCCGTGGCCGTACCTACACCGTCGATGAAGTATTCCGCCCAGACCCTGGCCCGAAAGCCGTGGTGGATGTTGAGTCGCGGTGACCGGGTGTCGTCGTGGACCCACGCCACCTGCAACCCCAGCTGTTCGCCGGTTCCGTTGTCCGCCGTCAAGGAAAACAGGTCGGTGCCTTGGACAATGTCGCGGTTGAACCGCGCAGCAAGCCCCCAGCGCAGACTGCGCACCTCGTCGAAGGCCCAACGCCACTCGCGACGCAACAGATGGGTGGCCGTTTCGACGAGCTGCCCCGTGAAAGGATCGATGCGCGCGCTGGATTGCCGTTGGAACGACAAGGATTTGTCCACTTGACCTTCGAGGTTCACGTACGCCAGCCCAAAGAAGGTGTTGGACAGGTTCACGGGAATGGTGTACCCCCCGACGATGTGGTGGTCGTCCATCACGTCGCTGAGTCGAATTTCTGAGGCGTTGCCCAAGCCTGGTTGCGCATTCACCTGGCCGTTGTAGGGCTGGTAAAACGACGTCCCAAACGTGTTGTTCAGCTGGGTTTGAAGTTTGTCGAGCGCGTAGTTGAGACGGTAATTCTTGGGGATCAACCTTGGGAAACTCGGACGGAGGTCGTCCTCTTCTTCATCCACAAGGGGTTCAGGATTGGGGGTCTCTTTTTCCACCTCAAAGACGTAGTTGCGGTAGTCGATTTGGTCGGGCTTCCAATCCCGGGACCAGTCGGGCACGGTGCTGGGGTAGGGCAAGTCGTTGGCTTGGGGAGTGGCCGCGGCGCTGGGCTGAGCGTGCAGGGCACTCAGGTCGGGCAGGTCCAAGGACAGGACGTTGGTTTGTCCTGCGCGCGGCGCCATGACCCATGCCTCGTTGTTGTGGACGTGCACCGAGGTGGCGGGCACAGGCAACACAAGCGCGTCGCGCAGTTGGGTGAAGGTTCGGTAACGAACCACGGTGTCCACGGCCACAATGGTGCTGTCCAACCATCCCATGCCAAGGCGGGTGTCCAAGCCTTCGGCATTGCGCAAGTAGGTGAATTCCCCTTTCGCCAGAGGTTGAGGGTGCCGTTCGTCCACGCCAGGGGTGTGGGTCCATCGGGTCAGCGTCACCGGATCGTCGTCCAAGTTGGCGACGTACAGGTCAAGCGCATGGGGAAAGGGGTGGTCCAAACGGTCGTTGCGCAGGGTGTCATCGGGGCGGTTTGAGGCAAAAATGAAGGTGTTTCCTTCGCTCCAAAACGCGGGATGCAAGTCGTCGAAGCGGTCTCGCCAGAGCGGCCTTTGGTTGTTCGCGACCACGTCGTAGCGGTAGAGGTCCGACTGGCCGTCTTCCAAGGCGGACATGAGCAAGACGGTGCCGTCTGGGGAAAACGCCATGTCCAGAACCTGATCGATTTTGAACAGTTCCCGCATCTCCACCTCGTCGGTGCGCATGTTCACCAACCCCAACTGCGGTGCTCCGCGGAGTTCCGTGGCAAAGGCCAAGGTCTTGCCTTGGGGGTGCCACGCCAACCTGGGGTGCAAATCGTTGTCGAGCCTGGCCAAACGGTGTCCCAAGACCGCCCGCCACGTCACTTTGCCCGATTCCATGTCCAGGGTGCCCACGCGGAGCTGGCCGCGTTCGTTGGTGGTGAAGGCGAGTTGGGTGCCGTCCGGCGATGGCACAAACTGGGTGTACTCGAACCGCCGACGGAGTGGCATGGGAACGTCCGGTCCTGCGGTACGTCGCGCTTGCCGCAGGGCCTTGGGCGTGTCGAAATCGGGCATCCACGCGTCGTGGTCTTTGGGGGCATGCCGCAGGTGGTAGGCGCGGACTTCTGCAGCCAGGTCGGACAAGTAAAAGCCCGTGGCCAGTCGGAACCCACTTTCGACGCTCCGGGTGATGCGTGTCATGTAGAGCACGTTGGCCATGGTGGGCAGGCCGTAGATGTCGGACACGTACGCCCAAATGGCCTGACCCAACACAGCGGCCTCCCGTCCGGCACTCTGGTCAAGCCGGCCAAACGCCCCCATTTGACAGGCGTCGAGGATGAGCGCTTCACTTTCAGCGTCCAATCCGCGTGCGGCAAACCGAGCCGCTCCCTCCGACATCCACTCCGGAACTTGAACGAGGTTGCCGCTTCTCAAGCTCTCGCTCCATTGGCTGTCGTACATGGCTTGGTTGAACAAGATGCGGGCCAGTCCCTCGCGGACGTCGCGCTCCAGCTCCAGCCGGTCGCCCGTGCCGTAGAGGAACATTTTGCTCCCGATCAACCGAGCGGTGCCACCGACGTTGGTCTCTTGGTCCTGCGACGTCATGATGCCGACGTTGCTCTGCCGGAATTCCTCCTGGGACTTGAACACGAGGACTTGAACCGGCCCCTCCATCGTTCGCCCAAACATGGGGCCCAAGTCTTTCGCTTCCTCCTCGAGAATGCGGGCCACTTGGCCGGCGATTTGGTCTCCCTCACGGTAGTGGTACACCTCGAACATGCCTTGCTCGAAGTATTGCCATTCGAAGGTGCGGTGCTGCACGCGATTCTTGCCAAACTCGACGTTCAACCCGTCTGTGAATTGGGCACGCAGTGACGTGGTGCTCCACCCCAGCATCAATCCCCATGCAAGGACCCATCGTGCACACGGCATTCCCGCAATGCGTGAAAAGAAGAGGGGGAGTGAACCAAACATTCTTCCCGAAATTACGCCGCATGGTGCATACACTTACATGCAATGTCTTTGGGGAGCAGACCTACGTGGTGGACCACGGCGATGGGTCGTTGACGGTGGTGGATCCGGGCATGGCGTCTCGGGAAGAGCGCGAGGCGTTTCAAGGGTTGTGTGCCTCCCTCCAGGCCCAGCCTGTCCAAGTGCTGTTGACCCATGGCCACCTCGACCATGTGATGGGGTGCCAATGGATGAAGGACACGTACGGGTTGTTGCCCCGAATGCACCCGCTCGACAAAGAAACCTACGAGCGAGGCCCCATTGCGGCCCAGATGTACGGCGTACCGATGGACCCATTGCCCGACGTCGTTCTTGATGTGGTGCCAGGCGAACGCGTGACGTGCGGCGCCGTGGAACTTGAGGTGAGGTTTGTGCCTGGCCATGCGCCTGGCCACGTGGCGTTCGTGTGCCATGAACATGGGTGGACCTTGGGCGGGGACGTGTTGTTTCAGGGAAGCATCGGCCGCACCGATTTGCCGGGCAGTCACGCGCCCGACTTGGTCAAGAGCATCGAAACCCAGCTGTTCACCTTGCCGGACGACATGGTCGTGTGGCCGGGGCACGGCGGTCCCACCACCATTGGGGCTGAGAAGCAGGGAAATCCGTTTGTCAACGCGGCCGGATCAGGCCTTCTCCAACGTGAAGCTGAAGGTTGACCCTTCGCCGTAGGTGCTGCGGACATTGATGGTTTGTCCGTGGGTCTCGACAATGTGCTTGACGATGGCCAAACCTAGACCTGAGCCCCCGGCGTGTCGGGAGCGCGACTTGTCGACGCGGTAGAAGCGTTCAAAGACCCGCGGCAAATCTTCTTCTTTGATGCCAATGCCGGTGTCTGCCACCTCCACCAAAATGGAGTCGTCCGCGTCGTAGTACCGCACCTCGGTGTGGCCACCTTCGTTCCCGTAGTTGATGCTGTTGACGATCAAGTTGGTCAGCACTTGGACGAGCTTGGCGGCGTCCCCTTTGACCATGACTTTCGAGGCGTCCATGCCTTTTTTGATGCGCAATTCGATGTTGTTGCGCTTGGCTTTGGGCTCTAAACTCTCCATCGTCTCCCGAACAATGTCCAGGAGGTCAAATGGCACCAATTCAATGTCGAGGTTGCCAGCCTCCATTTTGGTGATGACGTCTAGGTCTTCCAGCAACCCGGACATGCGCTCCACATTTTTGGCCGCTTTCAGCAGAAACTTCCGATTGATCTCGGGGTCTTCCATGCCCCCTTCAAGCAAGGTCAGGATGAAGCCTTGGATGTTGAAGATGGGCGTTTTGAGCTCGTGGGCCAAGTTGCCAATGAACTCTTGCCTGAAGGTGTCGGTTTCGCGGAGGTTGGTGATTTCCTCGATTTGGGATTCGGCCCAAGACATCACATCGCGGTTGACCTGCTCCACGATGTCGTTGCCCATGTCCAAGTTGGTTTGGTTGCTCGACCCTTTGAAGCGGCGAATGGTCTTGTAAATGACCCGAACGCGCTCCTGGATGTACAACCCAAGTTGGCGAAAGACCATCACAAAACAGATGCACCCTACGGCGAGACCAGTCAACGGGGGCAACCACCATTGACCGTCGATGCGGTTGATCCAAAGCGCGGCCCCCACGGCCAACATGGTGAGCAAGCCCACGGCGATGCCGGCTTGAATCGAGACAGAACGTGGACTTTTGCCCGCCATCAGCCGACAAACTTGTAACCGACGCCTTTCACCGTCTTGAAGTAATGCTCTCCCAGCTTTTCTCGAAGCTTGCGGATGTGCACGTCGATGGTGCGGTCGCCGACCACCACGTCGGTGCCCCAGACGCTGGCGAGGATGTTTTCACGGCTGAAGACCCGCCCAGGTTGAGAGGCCAACAAACTCAACAGTTCAAATTCCTTCTTGGGCAGAGACATCTCCTTGCCCTCGTGAATCACGACGTAGCGCTCGGGATCGATCATGAGCCCTGTGCCGTCGTAGTCTCCGCCCACGTAGCTCGCGGCTTTCTTCCTGCGCAACAACGCTTGGACGCGAGAGACGAGGACCCGTGGCTTGATGGGCTTCAGGATGTAGTCGTCAGCGCCTGCATCAAAGCCTGCGATCTGGCTGTAATCCTCGCCCCTGGCCGTCAAAAAGGCCACGATGGTCTGGCCAAGGGTCTTGTCTTCGCGGATTTGGGTGCACGCTTCAACGCCGTCCATTTCCGGCATCATCACGTCGAGCAAAATCAGGTCGGGAACGAGTTTTTTGGCCAAGGCCACACCCTCACTTCCGTTGTTGGCGGTGTGCACGTCGTACCCCTCTTTCACGAGGTTGTATTCGATGAAGTCGAGGATGTCGGGCTCGTCGTCAACCAGGAGAATGCGTTGTTTTCCCATGGCTCGAAGTTCATCACGGCGGTGTTCTTCAGAGGTAAAGGACATGTGAAGCGTGTCTTAAGACGAAGATGGGACAAAAAGCCGTTCAGAAGGGCTTCCGGCCTCCTCAGTTGTTCACCACCTCGAGGTAGTGGGCCCACGCCTTTCGAACGGCCTCGTGAGAAGACCCATGCCAAAACGCGTGGCCGTCGATGGCGTCCCGTCGGTCGTGCATGTGGCTTTCAGCCCATGCATGCCAGCGCGATCCTCCTTCGCCCCAAACCCACATGGCACCCGCGGCCATCCACCCCCAACCATCCGGTGCCAAAAGACCTGCCAATCCCGACAAAATCACCCAAGACACAGGGAACAAGAGAATGCCGTACCCCAGTCGCATGGTGGGAATGAATTCAGCCTTTTTGATGGTCTTGTTGACAAACCGGCGCACGAACGTTTCCGTGGGAAGCGACGGCAGGTTGGCGAGCCATGTCAACGGACGGATCCAGCGGATCCAAGATTTGTTGGGACGGATCGCATTTGGATGGAGACCCCAAGCTTCGGGGCGACCGTTTTGTCCGGCCGCCTTCCACGCCTTGTCCCATGCGTCAAACGCTTCCTTGACGCGGCCAGCCCATGATTCATCGGACCATTGGGACTCCCAACGCCGCACCTGCGCGGAGAAGGTGGCCCAATCTTCGGGAGACATTTCCGTGGTTCGGGCGGCCCGCATGGCAGGGTGCAAATAGGGCTGCGCCTCCTCAGGCTGCAGGTCCACCATGATGTTTTGGAAGGCCTCGCGCACACGAGCGTTCAAAGCTGGCTTGTCGATGGAGCCGTCGTCTTGCAGCAGATCGGCGAACGGAATGGCCGCACCTGCGCGAACGCGGAACCGACGTCGCCAGTCCACATAGTCCTCATAATCCAGTCCGATGGGGACGAGTTGAATGTCTTTCAGAGAGGCATGTCGCCGTGCGGCACGCGCAAGCATTTCAGCCAACCCTCCTTTGAGCCCCCGAAGAGAAGGAAAGGGGTTGTGGTTGCCTTCGGGAAAGATGCCCATGGCGGCACCAGCGTGCATCCGGTCGACACAGACGTCAAAAATGACGTCGTTTCTCTCCCGCAAACTGTCCACACGGTCGCGCTGTCGGTAGACCGGAAGTTGGTTGTACCCGTAGAGAATGTGTCTTGCAACGGGGTTCCAAAACACGTCCGCCCGGGTCAGCCAGTGAATCTGCTGGGGAACAAATCCACAAAAGGGCATGGGGTCCATCATGCCATTTTGGTGGTTGCCAATGAAAATGGCCGGCGTTCCCGGCTTGGGCAATTGATCGAACCCATCCAACCCACTGATCTTGTAGTATCGGGTGATGCCTCCCCACACCAACACGCGGGTCAGCCGGTAGTACAGGTGCGACACCTGAATGGGGGGGTGAAGAATGGGGCGTGTTTTCATGGCTCAGCGAAGTCGGGCACCGGCCTTTTGCAAGGCTTCCAGAATGCGACCCATGGCCGATTCGATTTGCTTGTCGTTCAAGGTGGCGTCGGGATGTTGGAGCTTGAATGCCATGGCGTAGCTCTTTTCATGGCCCTCCAGTCCCTTGCCCTGGTAGACATCAAACAAGGTCACCTCTTTGAGCAGTTTCTTCTCGGCACCGAGGGCAGCCTGTCGAAGGGTCTCGTAAGGCAAGCCCTTGTCGACCACCAATGCCAAATCTCGACGCACCGAGGGGAATTTGGGCAGGTCGTGCGCCTTCACGCGCCGCTTTTTCACCGCTTTCCACAGGGACGCCACTTTGAAGTCTGCCCAGAACACAGGTGCGTCGACGCCGCAAGCCGCCGCCACCTCGGGTTGAACCATGCCCCAACGTCCAATCTCTTGGCCGTTTCGGTGGCGCAACACAATCCCTTCGACGAGGAGGTCTTCGTTGGAGGGCTCCACGTCCGAAAGGACCGTCAGTCCCACGCGTTCGAGCAGGGTCTCCACGGCGTGTTTCAGGGTGAACAAGTCGGCCTGCGCCTCCTTGCCCTTGGGCTGATTCCACGCCTCTGGTTGGGCGCGGCCAGTGACCCACATGCTGAGGTGCTCCTGCTCGTCGTAGCGCTTGCCACCGTCTTCCTTGGCGTGTTGGGTGTACGTCCGTCCAAACTCAAACAAGCGCAGGTCGGGTTGCTGGTGGTTGGTGTTTCGCGCGATGGCTTCCAGGCCTTGGAACACCAAACTTTGGCGCATGGCGCCGAGGTCTGCGCTCAGGGGGTTGAGCATGTGCACGCTCGCCTCGGGTTGAAGGTCTCGGTCGGTGACGAGTTCGGCGTAGGAGGCTTTCGTGAGCGAGTTGGACATGATTTCGGTGAAGCCCAATCCGACCAAGAGCTCTCGCCACCCAAACAACACGTCCTCGCGGTTGGGCTTGGCGGGCACTTCCAACGTTCCCGTCATGCGCTCGGGCAGAGGGACGTGGTCGAAGCCGTGAATGCGAAGCACCTCTTCTGCAATGTCTGCCGGACGTGTCACGTCGCTTCGGTACGCCGGTACGTTCAATCTCCATTGGCCGTTTCCTCGCTCCACGACGTCGATGTCCAAAGCGGTCAAGATGGAAGCCAACCTGTCGTCGTCGATGGTGGTGCCCAGGAACCCAAAGAGCCATTCCAAGGACAGGGTGACTTCGGCGTCTTTCACCCCGGCGTCACCAAGGTGTTGGGTCGCTCCCTTCACTTCAGCACCGGCCCATTCTTGCAACAAGTGGACGCACCGTTCCGCAGCCACGCGCACAGAAGCTGGATCCACCCCGCGTTCGAAGCGGAAGCTGGCGTCCGTGCTCAGGGTGTGCCTTTTGGCGGTTTTCCGGACGGTGACAGGATGGAACCAGGCCGCCTCGAGGAGGACCTTGGTCGTTCCTTCGCTGACCCCACTCTCCGCGCCGCCGTACACCCCGGCCAAACACATGGGGACGCTTTCGTCGGCGATGACCAGGTCTTTCGCATCGAGCTCACGCGCCTGGTCGTCCAAGGTGGTGAACGCTTCGCCTTGACGGGCCTTGCGAACGGTGACGGTTTGGCCTCCAATCTTGTCCAAATCGAAAGCGTGAAGGGGGTTGCCAAATTCGTGGAGCACGAGGTTGGTGGCGTCGACCACGTTGTTGATGGGCTGAACGCCAATGGCGCGCAGCTGCTTTTGGGCCCAATCGGGGCTCGGCCCCACTTGAACGCCGTGCAATTCAATGGCGAGGTAGTGCGGGCAATCTTCCGTGGCCTCCACGTGGAGGGAAACCGACGTTCCCTGGGTCAGGGCATCGTCCAGTGGCGTTGAGGACGGGGCGAGGAGGTCGCCCACGGGCATGGGTCCCACACCGTCCACCGTGCCGTGAAGAAGGCCGGCCCGCAGGTCGCGGGCCACCCCCCAATGCCCCATGGCGTCGTTGCGGTTGGGGGTCAATCCAATTTCAATGACGTCGTCCCCCTGCAGCCCAATGTGCTCCGCCAAAGGCTGACCCACCGCCGCGTCCGAATCCAACACCAGAATGCCGTCGTGGCTTTGGCCCAATCCAATTTCGTCTTCGGCACAGATCATGCCCATGGACACCTCTCCTCGGATCTTTCCTTTTTTGATTTTGAAAGGCTCACCTTCGGAGGGGTGGAGCGTTGCACCCACGGTCGCCACGGGCACTTTTTGCCCTTCGGCCACGTTGCTCGCCCCGCACACGATGTCCAACACCTCGCTTCCGACGTCCACCTTGCACACGCGAAGGCGGTCTGCGTTGGGGTGGGGAGCCACCGACGTCACGTGACCCACGACGACGCCCGCCAATCCGCCGGGCACATCTTCCACGTGTTCCACACCTTCCACCTCAAGGCCAGTGGCGGTCAAAACCTGAGCGGCTTGTTCCACGGGAACATCAAAGGGGAACAACTGCTGGAGCCAACGTGCGGAAATCTTCATGAGACAGGTGGGTTGTAGACCAAATGCGGTCTTGCAAATCTACTTTGTAGCGAGGCTTTTTCCGTGGAAGAAAATCACCTACATTTGCACCCCTCCATCGGGATGTAGCTCAGTTGGTAGAGTACGCGTCTGGGGGACGTGTGGTCGCTGGTTCAAGTCCAGTCATCCCGACAATAAAGCCACGAATGTCGTGGCTTTTTTTGTGTCCCTTCGGAACTTTGCCCACGCATGGATTACGCATTTGAGCGAGATTGGCAAGCGCTTGTGAAGCGCATGATGGACCGGTTTGGTGAGGAACCAGACGTGACGTCCATGGTGTTCGCCGTTGGGCTGCAAGAAGCTGGGCAAGGAGCACGACGCTACAAGAAGGACGAGAAAATGGACTTGATGCACGTCGGGGTGTGCACCTTGCTCGAGCCGTTGGGACACTATGTGAGAGAGGGGGTGGACGAGGACGGGTGGCCCCATTTCTCTCTCGGCGAACCCATGCCTGCCCTGACTCCTGAGGAGCAGGAAGTCATGATGAAGCGCGCGCTTGTGGACTATTTCGCAGCGTGGATCGGGCGCGAAGGCACCGAAAACGACTGACCGACAAACAGGGGAGAGAGGATCACTCCATCACGATGGTGACCTCGTTGGTCATCATCTCTTCAATTTTGATGAGTCCCGTTCCTTCGAGCGCACCCTTGGTGCACTCCACATCCAACACGGCAAATCCCGCTTGACCGGCCACGTAGTAGCTCGAGAAGTTGAACGAGGTGAAGCCTTCGTTGGTGGTGACTTGGGTGGTGTCGAAGCGAGGCTCGCCGACAAAGTCGTCGTCCAAAGAGCCAAGTGCGTAGAGGCGGACGTTGGCGTCCGACACGGGGACTTCTTCTCCAGCTTCCACGCGAACGACGTAGACGTTGGCAATGGTTTCATCCATTTCGTAGCAACCCGCAAGCAACAAGCCAGCAGCGGCAATCAGGGCGAAAGAGAAAAAGCGATTCATGAGCGTGTCGTGTCTGCACTGGCGTCTAACTTTGACGTCAGACCTCAAAGATGATGAAAAAACTGCAAATCGGCGCCCAAGCGCCTTCTGTCTTCGCCAGCCTGTTGGTGGCCGCTGTGTCCTTGTTGTTGATGTCTGCGAGCGGATGCGAATCCACCCCAGGCAAGCACGGCATGACGTCTTCAGAGCCTGCCAAAGTGGAGATCCTGACGAAGTTTGGTTCCATGGTGGTTCAATTGAGCGACTCCACGCCTCAACACCGTGACAACTTCCTGAAGCTGGTGGACGAGCAGTTCTACGACAGCCTGATGTTCCATCGGGTCATCCGTGAGTTCATGGTGCAGGGTGGCGACCCCCAGAGCAAGGGTGCGTCTGCGACGGCACGCCTCGGAAGCGGAGGGCCTGGGTACACCGTCGAAGCGGAGATCCGTCCCGACTTGCTGCACTTCAAAGGAGCTTTGTCCGCCGCACGTCAGGGCGACAACGTCAACCCAGAGCGCCGCAGCTCGGGCAGCCAGTTCTACTTGGTGCAGGGACGTCCATTCAGCGACAACGAAATGTCTGGCATCGAAGGCCGCATTGCTTCGTTCTCTCAAGAGTACGGCAACGGGTTGGCCAACGTGGAAAACGGGCAGTTTGTCTATTCCGACGAGGCGCGCGAGATGTACAAGACGGTGGGCGGAACGCCCTTCTTGGACATGCAATACACGGTCTTTGGCTACGTCATTGAAGGGTTGGACATCGTTGACAGCATCGCTTCAGTGCCCACCGACCGCCGCCGTGGCGACCGTCCTCTGGAGGACGTGATCATGAGCATGAAGCGGTTGAACTGAGCCCATTTGTAATTCCCTCGCTTCGATGAAAGATCGCATCAACGGAATGCTGGCTGAAGTGGCCCAAGCAGAATTGACCAGCCCAGAGGCCGTGGAGGCGTTCCGCGTGGCCTATTTGGGACGCAAGGGCAAAATCAAGGACTTGATGGCGGCCTTCAAGGAGGTGCCTGGCGATCAAAAGCGCGAGCTCGGCCCCATGCTCAACACGCTCAAGCAAGCGGTCGAGCAAAAAGTACAAGACGCCCAACAGGCGACCGTGGTGCGTCCGCAAGCTTCTGGCGAGGACGCCACGCGTCCCTCAGGAGGGGTGCCGCTGGGAACCCACCACCCGCTTCAGGTGGTGCGCCGTGAAATCGTGGACATCTTCCAAAACATGGGATTTGCCGTGGCGGAAGGTCCAGAAATCGAGGACGATTGGCACGTTTTCAGTGGACTCAACTTTCCCCCAGAGCACCCTGCACGTGACATGCAAGACACGTTTTTTGTGGAGCGCGATCCGGACATTTTGCTGCGCACCCACACCAGTTCGGTGCAGGTGCGAGAAATGGAACACCGCGATCCTCCCATGCGTTTGATCATGCCAGGCCGCGTGTTTCGCAACGAAGCCATATCTGCGCGTGCGCACTGCATGTTCCACCAAATCGAGGGTCTGTACATCGACAAGGGGGTGTCGTTCGCCGATCTGAAGCAGACGTTGCTCCATTTTGCGCGGTGCTTCTTTGGCCCGGACACCGACATCCGTTTGCGTCCTTCGTATTTCCCCTTCACCGAGCCGAGCGCGGAGGTGGACGTCTACTGGGGGTTGAAGACCGAGGTGGACAAGCGCATCACGAAAGGAACGGGCTGGTTGGAGATTTTGGGCTGTGGCATGGTGGATCCCAACGTGCTGAAGGCCAGTGGCATTGACCCCGAGGTGTACAGTGGGTTTGCGTTTGGGATGGGCATTGAGCGCATCACCATGCTTCGCTACCAAATCGGCGACCTCCGCCATTTCTTCGAGAACGACCGCCGCTTCTTGGATCAGTTCGCGGGAGAGCGATAATTCCTCAGCCGGTTTCCCCTGTGTGGGGGAGCATGAACGTCAAGGCCAAATCTCCGGAGGAACGCTTTTCCACGGTGAACCGACCTGCGAGTTTCTCAATCTGCACCAGCACGGGGTTCCATGTGGAGCTGTGGGTGCCCCCCGCGAACATGCGCTGCAATTCACGGGTCGACGACGTCTCGGGGCCTTCAATTTCCACGTGGATGCCGTGCCAGTCGTTGCGAATTCGGCCCGCAAAGGTGCGCGGCTCAGATTGTCCGTCCAGCAGACGCTTGATGGTCACAGAGAGCAAGGACAGGAGTCCTTCGGGGGCGTTTTGGCCTTCCTTGGTGCTGTTGAATTCCCACTCCACTGCAGTGCCGTGGTCCATTTCCAACGAGGCGATCACGTCGTCAAAGTCCAGGCGATCGGGCCGGGTGAGGAGTTCTTCCACTTGCCCGTTCTCGGCCACGCCCAAATCAGAGAACACCCGTTCTTCCCGTGCAAACGGATCGGCTTCGGTGTGGATCATGCGTTGCATCCGGAAGGCGCGCACACGTTCTTTTCGAAGGGCTTTCTTCAATTCGTTGGCTCGGAGGGCCGCGGCCAACAATCCGAGCAAGATGAGCGCACAGGCAAAGGGCCATGCCCCGGGTCCGACTGTGGGCTTCATGGCTTCTGCCGCAGCCAGTTCAAAGGGGTCGGCGGGCATGATGGGGTGGGCCTGAAACGACCTCGGTTCTCGGCGCTGATGGGCGCGTTGAAGCATGGCCAAGGTCAGGCTGTCCGCCAGGGCGAGGTGTTGGAGCGCGGCCTGCGTGGCGCCTCGCTTTTCTTCAAAGCGGGCTTGTTCTCGGGCGATGCGGGCACGCAACGGCATGTCGTCGAGCTGGGTGGCCACAAGTCCGGCCTCGTGGAAGGCCAGCAAGGCATCCAAGGGTTGCCCAGCTTGCTCCGCAGACACTGCGATGCGCAATTGGGCCACCGTCCAAGGCTCGGGGTCTGCCAAGGGGTCGTACAGGGTGCCCATGCGTTGGGCCAAGGCCAGGGCCTCCGCGGCACGTCCCGCTCCGGTGAGCAAGGTGTGCAGGTGGGTCAGTTCGGACACGACCTCGGCGTGGTTCGAGGGACGGGCGCTTTTCAAATAGGTGTCCACCGGCAATTCGGCGAGGGGTTGGCCCAGCATGGCGCCGGCCTGGAGGCGAAGTCCTTCGGCGCGCGGCCCGGCAAGGTCCGAGGCGTCGTTCCAAACTTGGGCCCAATGGCCTTCGGCGAAGTGGAGTTCAATGAGGGCCAACTGCACCTCCGCGGCGTGCTCGGGACTCGGGTGCAGGTCGGATTCCAGAATCAAGACGTCGAGTGCCTCTGCGGTGGATCCGCATCGGACGAGCAATTCAGCCAATTCCAATGCGAGCGGTGTGCGGACGTGGGGGGGACAGGTGTTGCAGGAGGTTTGGACTTCTCTCAAGTGAGGGTGAGCCTCTGACACATTTCCGGCATGCCATTGAACGGCGGCCGTGCCCATGTGAATGCGCGCGTGCTCGCATCCCGTGACGGGCTCGGTGAGCAAGGTGCGATAGGAGGAAAGCGCTTGCACGAGTTTGCCTTCGTGGCGAAGGGAGTCCGCACGATCCAGCACCTCATGGGCCACTGGCGCTGCAGCAAGACCGGTGCATGCCCACACCATGAGACACAGCCCAATCGGCAGCGCACGGAGGAGGAATGGGCGTCTCGAAAGCATCACGTCCAAGGTACAGGGAGCCTGCACGCCCTGTGCGCACGCCCGTTGGGGTTTCTGACACCCCATGGTGAATGATTCAGGGGGTGCGAACCACCGACAACACCGTGGTGCCGACAACCCCAAGGGTTTCTTTGTCGATCACGCTCATGTTGTCCGCGTGCGTGTGGTGGAACGGTCCGTAGCCCATGGGCCGCACTTGAATGCGGTAGTCGACGATGTTGGCACTGGGGATGCCGGCCAAATCGGACACGAAGTAGTTGTCGTCGATCGTCGGAGGGGTGGGGGCTGGATCGAACCGGTCGCCAAATCCGAGGTCGGCCGCCCGCTTCCAGACCTTTCGGACCACATGCGGCGCGAACCTCAAGCTCGTTCCTTCTTGATGGAACACCGCGTCTTTCGCGCCCACCATGTCGAGCAAAATGCCAAACCGAGCCCGGTAGCCGATGCGGTGGGGGTTTTGGGCCCAGTATTGGCTGCCCAAACACCAATCCTTGTACCCGTTTTCCGTCGCGGGAAGCCATTCAGGTTTGCCGTAGTCTTCGGCGTCAAAGAACACGATGTCGACCCCGACGTCGGCCGCTTCCAAGCCCAGTTGACGGGCCACTTCGAGCAACACCCCAACGCCCGAGGCTCCGTCGTTGGCTCCGTCGATGGGCTCGCGGGTGCGGGCGGTGTCCTTGTCGGCAAAGGGACGGGTGTCCCAGTGCGCGAAAAGCAGGATGCGGTCGCGCGATTCGGGATGGAAGGTCCCGATGATGTTTTTCATGTCAAGGATGGTGCCGTCAAAAGCACGCGCCCGACCTTCTTGTACGGTGACCTCCGCACCGTGACGCTCAAGTTCTTGGGCCAGCCAATCGGCACATTGGGCATGCCCATCTGTGTTGGGCACACGCGGGCCAAACGCCACTTGGCGCTCGACGTAGGCATAGGCGGAATCGGCGCTGAAGGCAGGAGCCACGACGTTCTTCGCCTGGGAAGACATGTCCTGGCGTGCAGGCGGGGTCGTCTCGGTGCCGCACGCCATCCACAGGGAAGACGCCAACACCCCCAGGCCCAAGGCCAGTCGCTTAGCCGCGCGTCCAGGAGCTGCCATCCTTGCTGTCTTGTATGGTGATGCCGTGCGCCGACAACACGTCGCGAATTTTGTCGGCCGTGCCCCAGTCTTTGTTGGCCTTGGCGGTGGTCCGCATGTCGACGATGAGGTCGAGCAAGGCGCCCGTTTCGTTTTCGTCTCCTTCTGCGGCACCCGCGGCGCCCTCGGCTTGCAGTCCCAGCACGTCGCGCAAGAAGGCGTCAAACGTCCCCTTCAACGAAGCGATGTCTTCGGCACTCAACGTGACCCGACCCGCCGCGGCACCGTTCACCGCTTTGACGCCGTCAAACAACGTCGCGATCAAAATCGGTGTGTTGAAGTCGTCGTTCATGGCGGCGTGGCACTTGTCGGCAAAGGCTTGGACGTCGTACCCTGCTTCGCCGTTGGTGGGTGCCAAACTGGCCAGGGTGTCCATGGCCTTCTCCAACTTCGACAAGCCTTTCTCCGCAGCTTGCAGAGCTTCGTTGCTGAAGTCCAACGTGCTGGCGTAGTGGCCCATGAGCATGAAAAAGCGCACCGTCATGGGGCTGTAGCCTTGGTCGAGGAGCTTGTGGTTGCCCGTGATCAGTTCTTCCGGGGTGAACCCGTTGCCCTCTGACTTGGCCATTTTGCGGCCGTTGACGGTGAGCATGTTGCCGTGCATCCAGTAGCGCACGGGGCGTTCACCGCCGTTGGCGCCGACGTTTTGGGCAATCTCACATTCGTGGTGGGGGAACTTGAGGTCCATGCCGCCGCCGTGGATGTCGAACGTTTCGCCGAGGTATTTGGTGCTCATCACCGAGCACTCAAGGTGCCACCCAGGGAAGCCCATGCCCCAAGGGGAGGGCCATTGCATGAGGTGGCTGGCGTCGGCAGCTTTCCAGAGGGCGAAGTCGAGAGGGTCGCGCTTTTCGCTTTGGCCGTCGAGGTCGCGCGTGTTGTTCATCAACTCGTCAATCTTGCGGCCAGACAACTCCCCGTACGGATGGTCTTCGCTGAATGTCCGAACGCTGAAGTACACGCTGCCGTTGACTTCGTAGGCGTACCCGTTGTCGATGATTTTTTTGATCGATTCGATTTGCTCCACAATGTGCCCCGTTGCCGTGGGCTCGATGGACGGGCGAAGGATGTTGAACACGTTCATCACGTCGTGGAAGTCGTTGGTGTAGCGCTGCACCACTTCCATCGGCTCGAGGTTCTCAAGGCGCGCCTTCTTGCCAATCTTGTCTTCCCCATCGTCGGTGTCGCCGGTCAGGTGACCGACGTCGGTGATGTTGCGCACGTAGCGAACCTTGAACCCGAGGTGCTGCAAGTAGCGGTAGACGATGTCGAAGGTCAAAAACGTCCTCACGTTCCCCAAGTGCACGTTGCTGTACACGGT
>WTJL01000115.1 GCA_011524845.1 Flavobacteriales bacterium
AACCTGCACTTCGCTTTGGAGGCGTTGCAGGACGTGGACCTGAAGGGCAAGAACGTGCGGATTGAATTGGTGGGACCAGCCGAGGACGAGGCCTACTTGCAACAGCTGCTCGACATGGCCCGTCCGGGCGTGGACGTTGTCCATCGTGGCGCGTTACCGCCCGACCAGTTGGGGGCGGTATGGGCCAAGGCGCACGCGCTTTTGATGCCCACAACCCATGAGAATTTTGGACATGCAGTGGTGGAAGCGTGGGCGCACGGTCGGCCGGTGATGCTGAGCGACCAAACCCCTTGGAGGGGGTTGCAAGAGGCCGGCCTCGGCTGGGACTTGCCGCTTGACAAAGAGGCCTGGAGGCGTGGACTGTCGGAGGCGCTTGCTTGGGACCAAGCTTCTTGGGAAAACCTGTCTCGGGCATGCGTCGACAAGCACCGAGGCTTGGTGGAAGACGCAACATTGGTGGAGGACAACCGGGCCCTCTTCGAGGCCCCTTGGCCAAGCGCGTAACTTGGTCCCATGAACACCTCCAACCGCGTTTGCGCCCTGCTGGGCATCGAGTACCCCATCGTTCAAGCAGGCATGGTGTGGTGCAGCGGTTGGGAGTTGGCGAGCGCGGTGAGCAACGCCGGGGGACTGGGGGTCTTGGGCGCAGGAAGCATGTACCCGGAAGTGTTGAGGGAGCACATCGCCAAAGTGAAGGCTGCCGCACCGGGAAAGCCGTTTGCGGTCAATGTGCCTCTGCTGTACCCTGCCGTGGAGGAACACATGGCGAGCATCGTGGAGTTGGGCGTGCCCATTGTCTTCACCAGCGCGGGAAACCCCCGGACGTGGACGCAACATTTGCACGACCACGGCATTGTGGTGATCCACGTGGTGAGCAGCGTCAAGTTCGCCCTGAAGGCTCAAGATGCCGGGGTGGATGCGGTGGTCGCGGAAGGCTTTGAAGCCGGGGGCCACAACGGCCGCGAGGAGACGACCACCATGTGTTTGGTTCCGTCCGTGGCCGACGCATGCGAGGTTCCTGTCATCGCAGCAGGGGGGCTTCACGACGGCAGGTCCATTCTCGCCGCGATGATGTTGGGTGCGGAAGGCGTTCAGCTGGGTTCGCGGTTTGTGGCTACGCCCGAGAGCTCCGCGCACCAGGCCTTCAAGTCGGCGGTGCTCGACGCGGGGGAAGGGTCCACGAGTTTGGAATTGAAAGATGTGACCCCCGTGCGGCTGTTGCACAATCCGTTTGCACAGGAGGTCATGAAGGCCCAGCAATCGGGGGCCACCCCTGAGGAACTGCGCGCCCTGTTGGGCCGAGGAAGGGCGAAGAAAGGCATGTTCGAAGGCGACTTGAACGAGGGGGAGTTGGAGATCGGCCAAATCGCGTCCATGCTCCACGACCTCGAGCCGGCAGGCGATTTGGTGCGCAGGCTTGTGACCGAGTGCCGCGAACTGGGCGGCCCCGGGTTGGGCGGGCGGTTTGATTTCTGAGGCGGGGGATTTGTGACCTCAGAGACCCTGCGCGGTGCAGGGATGTCGTACATTCCAACTCATTGACCGTCAAGGCCTCGCTAGGGACCAAGACCTATTTTACAAACGTCGACCTATGAACTGCACCCGCCTCACCCCCGTGTTGATCGCCCTTGCCGGCTGGCTTGGAGCGTCCCCGATGGCCCAAGCCCAATCGTTCACCAACGGCAACACCGCCTTGCCCACGACCTACAACAGTGGGGGGTGCGTGGGGTTTGCCGATTTGGACGGCGACGGGTACGACGACTTGGTCATTTTGGACCAAAGCCGCGTGTTGCACACCTTGTACCAGGCGCCGAATGGCACGTTCACCGATTTCAACTTGGGCAACGTGTCGGGATCGAGCCAATGGGGCATGTGCGTGGGGGACTTTGACAACGACGGCCACAAAGACGTGTTCAGCGGCGGGTCGTACGACGGGGTGCACCTCATGCACATCACCGCGCCGGGGCAAGGAACCCTCTCGGCCCTTGGAAACGGTTCGATGTTCATGCAGGCCTGCAACATGGCCGACATCGACCAAGACGGCGTGCTGGACGTGTTTGCGTGCCACGACGACGCGGTGAGCCGCCTGTGGAAAGGCGACGAGGCCGGGGCATTGACCAACAACCAGGCTTTGATGCCGCTGACCGACTACGACACGGGAGCGTACCCCAACACGGACCACAGCGGCAACTACGGTTCTGTGTGGACGGACTTCGACCGGGACGGGGATGTGGACCTGTACATCGCCAAGTGCCGTCAGTTTGTGAACGACCCGCAAGACCCCCGTCGCATCAACCAGCTCTGGGTCAACGACGGGCAAGGCAACTACACGGAGGAGGCGGCGGCCCGTGGTTTGGTGTTCTTCGAGCAAAGCTGGACGGCCGACTTTGCGGACATTGACAACGACGGCGATTTTGACTGTTTGGTGACCAACCACAGCACGACGTTGTTGCTTTTGGAAAACGACGGCACCGGGAATTTCACGGACATCACCGCCGGAAGCGGACTCGAGGTGACGGGGTTCTTTTTGCAAGCCAAGCTCGAGGACTTTGACAACGACGGGTACGTGGATTTGGTCTACAGCGGAGGGGCGCACGCCTATTTCAAGAACAACGGAGACCAAACCTTCACCAACGTCCCCAACATGTTCCCTTACGGCGACACCATGCACAGCTTCGCCACAGGCGACGTGAACCGCGACGGCCAAATCGACCTCTACGCGAGCTACGGCAACAGCTATGTGAGTCCGGACAACGGCAACGACGACGTGTTGTGGATCAACAACGGCAACCCCGGACAGCACTGGATCACCTTTGAGCTGGAGGGCTTTCAATCCAACCGCGATGCGGTGGGCGCGACGGTGGAGATCACCGGCACCTTTGGCACGCAGGTCCGCAGCGTTCGGGCGGGAGAGAGCTACGGCATGACGTCGACGTTCTCGTGCCACTTTGGCTTGGGTGCAGCGGATGCGGTGGAGACGGCGACGGTGTTTTGGCCCAGCGGACTGACCACCGAGTTGGCGGCGCCTGCCATCGACCAGTATCACACGGTGTTGGAGGTTCCGTGCACGGTGCCGTTGGAAATCACGGCGTCCACCACGGAGTTGTGCCCGGGCGACGCGGCCATTTTGATGGCTCCGTCCGGATTTGCCTCGTACCAGTGGAGCGACGGAACGACAGCGGGGAACATGCTGGAAGTGACGACGGCGGGGGTGTATTCCTTGACCGCTTTCAACGGGGAGGGTTGCGCAGGCATCTCCAACACTGTGGTGGTCGAGGTCCTGGATGGCTCGGTGGCCCCTGTGGTGAGCGTGGAGGGAGACGACTTCCTGTGCGCGGGCAGCACGTGGACGTTGACGGCCAGCGACGGCTTCTCCTACGTGTGGAACAACGGATCGACAGAACCCAGCATTGAGGTGGGGGCGTCGGGACAATACACCGTTCAAGTGGAAGACCAATGCGGCAACTTGGTGGGGTCCGAACCGGTGGAGGTGGTCGTGTTTGACGGCCCCACAACGCCGCCAGCCACGTCGCCCGACACCACGTTGGCGTCTCCTGGGTCGGTCGTGTTGACGGCTTCGGCCGACGCCGGACAGGAGCTTCGGTGGTTTGACGCCGAAGTGGGAGGCACGCTGCTCGCCGAGGGGCCGACGTTGTCGTTGCCGGCGGTCACCGCTTCTGCGACCTACTGGGTGGAGTCCAGCCAATCCACGGTGGGGCCCTCCGGCATGGGGGGCGAGGAGGCCACGCAACCTGGAGGACAGTACCACACCAACAGTGCGCGCTGGCTGGAGTTTGACGTGTTTGAGCCCATGCGGTTGGTGGACGTGACGTTGTTCGCCAACGGCACCTACGACCGAGGTTTTGAGATCATTGACGACATCGGACAGGTGTTGTGGTCGACGACTGCGACAGTGACCGACGGGGAGTTTGTGCTGCCGATTGGGGTGGAACTTGAGCCAGGGACCAACTACGGCTTGCGATGCACCACAGGGGACCCTCAATTGTGGCGAGAGGGCACGGCCTCGACGCTGACCTACCCCTACGATTTGGCGGGGCTTGGCAGCATCACCAACAGCACCGCTGGCCCAAGCTTGAGTTACTACTACTTCTTCTACCGGTGGAACGTCGAGAGCACCTTGGACGTGGAGTGTGTGAGCGCACGGGCAGACGTCGACGTGGTGGTGACGCAGTGCACCGACCCTGCGGCGTGCAACTACAACCCCGCGGCGGTGGTGGACGATGGGTCGTGCGAGTACGCGTCCTGTGCGGACACCTGTGAAGGAGACATCAACAGCGACGGCAGCATCACGGTGAGCGACTTGCTCTTGGTGCTGGCGGAGTTTGGGTGCGTGGACGGGTGCGACAGCGACGTGGACGGCGACAGTGCCGTCAGTGTGGCCGATTTGCTCGGGCTGCTCGCCGTGTTTGGCGCGGTGTGCTGAGGTCAGGCGTTTGACCCGTGGAAGTGCACGCGCACGGCGCGGGCCACTTTGAGGTTGACGACGTCCAGGAGGGCTTTTTCCGAGGCCTCTGAAATGGCTTTGACGTCCCCAAACGCCGTCATCAGCGCTTGACGGGTCTTGGGGCCCACGCCCGGAATGTCGTCCAACTCGGAATGCAGGAAAGCCTTGCTGCGGCGCTTGCGGTGGTGGGCCAGAGAGAACCGGTGGGCTTCGTCGCGCATTTGCTGCACCACGCGGAGGGTGGGCGAACGCTTGTCGAGGTAGATCGGCACGCTGTCGCCGGGGAAGTAGAGTTCTTCCAGCCGCTTGGCGATGCCCACAAACGCAATTTTTCCTCGAAGCCCGAGTTCGTCGATGGCCTCCATGGCGTGGGAAAGTTGGCCTTTGCCGCCGTCGATGACCACCATTTGAGGGAGCGACTCACCTTCGTCGCGCAGCCGCTTGTACCGGCGGTACACCGCCTCTTTCATGCTGGCAAAATCGTCCGGCCCCTCGACCGTACGGATGTTGAATTTGCGGTAGTCGCGCTTCGCGGGTTTGCCGTTGCGGAACACCACGCAAGCGGAGGCGGGATTGGTGCCGTGGATGTTGGAGTTGTCAAAGCATTCCATGTGCACGGGATGCTCCTTCAGCCGGAGGTCGTGCATCATCGTTTCCATGAGGCGGTCCTTGGCCGCGTCGGGGTCCACTTGCTCGAGCTGTGCGTGGCGGTCGCGCATGGCAAACTGGGCGTTGCGCAGGCTCATGTCGAGCAACTTCTTCTTGTCCCCGCGCTGGGGCACGAGGCATTCTGCACCCAGCACCTCCACATCGACTTGGGCCAGCACGGTGCGGCTGGCGACGTCGAAGCGGTCCCGAATCTGGGGAATGGCCGCGGAGAGGATTTCTTCGTCTGACTCGTCGAGGCGTCGACGGAATTCGAGGGTTTGGCCTTGCACCACGGCACCGTTGTGGATGCGCATGAAGTTGACAAACGCCGACTTCGCGTCGCTCACCACCCCGTAGACTTCCACGTCCGAGACGGTGGGGTGCACCACGGTGCTCTTGGCCTGGAACTTGTCGACGGCGAGGAGCTTGAGCTTGAGGCGCTCGGCTTCTTCAAAACGCAGGTCGCCCGCGGCCTCCATCATCGATTCCTTCAACGCGCTTTTCACCTCTCCGAGGTTGCCCTTCAACACATGGCGGATGGCCGCGATGCTGTCGTTGTAGGCCTCTTCCGTTTGCTTGCCCACGCAGGGCCCCATGCAGTTGCCGATGTGGTATTCCAGGCACACCCGAAACTTGCCTTTGGCGATGTTGTCCTCCGTCAGGGCCAGGCTGCAGGTGCGAATGGGGTAGAGCTTCTTGCAGAGGTCGAGCACGGCGTGCATGCCCTTGACGTTGGAGTAGGGCCCAAAATATTCGCTCCCGTCTTTCCGCACCTGACGGGTGGGAAAGATGCGGGGGAAGCGCTCCTTTTTGAGAACGATGAAGGGGTACGTCTTGTCGTCTTTGAGCTGGATGTTGTAGATCGGCTTGTGCTCTTTGATCATGTTGTTTTCCAGCAACAAGGCGTCGGCCTCGCTCGCGGTCACGATCCATTGCACATCCCGAATCTTCTTCACCAGCAGCCGCGTCTTGCCGTTGTGGTCTTGCTTGGTGAAGTAGCTGGCGACGCGTTTTTTGAGGTTTTTGGCCTTGCCGATGTACAGCAATTTCCCGTCCCCATCGAAGTGCTGATAGACGCCCGGTTCATGGGGCATCCGGTCGAGGATCGCTTGGATGTGGTCGGTGGTCGCCATCGTTGAACGAAGGTAGGTCGCGCAGTACTTTGCGGCATGGATTTGGTCACAGGTGCAACGGGGATTGTGGGGACGCCTTTGGTGGTCAAGCTCCTGTCTCAAGGCCAAACCGTCCGCGCCCTGCACCGCCCCTCGTCCGACCGTGACCGCGTCGAACGGGCCGTGCGCGAATCCGACCCTGACAGCCTGTCGCGGTTGGAGTGGGTCGAAGGCGACGTGACGGACCAGGCTTCGCTCGAAGACGCCCTGGAGGGTGTGACCCGGGTGTTTCACTGCGCCGCGCTCGTGTCGTTCCATTCTGCCGACAGGGAGGCCTTGCGCCACATCAACGCCGAGGGCACGGCCAACCTGATCAACGCCATGCTCCACTGCGGCACCCCGCGGCTCGTTCACGTGAGCAGCGTGGCGGCCTTGGGCAAAAAAGCCGGCCAGCCCACCGACGAGTCCACCTTGTTTGAAGAACAGCCCGGCACGTCGGCCTACGCGCGCTCCAAGCATCGCGCCGAGATGGAGGCGTTCCGAGGGGCGGTGGAAGGATTGCCCGGCGGCTTGGTCGTGGTCAACCCCACGGTCATCCTGGGGCCAGGCGATTTTCGCCGCAGCTCGTCCGCTTTGTTTCGGGTGTTGGACCGCGGTCTGTCATGGTACCCCGTGGGCAGTGGCGGGTACGTGGGGGCCGACGATGTGGCTGAGGTGTGCGTTCGGCTCGGGGACAGCGAGGTGCGCGATGCGCGCTTTGTCTTGTGTGCCGAGCACCGCACCCATCAGGACGTCATGTCCACCATCGCGGCAGCCTTGGGAAGACCGGCACCGACCCGCGCCGTCAGGCCATGGATTGCAGGCTTGGCGTGGCGTGTGGTGTGGGTGGCAGAGCGCCTCACCGGTCGCAGGTCCATGATGTCACGTGAAAGCCTGACAAGCGGCAGCGAACACCAACGCTACGACGGATCACGCATCGTTCAGGTCCTGAAGGATCTCGGTCAGGGGTGGGAGTACACCCCCATCGACGACGTCATTCAGTCGACGGTGCAGGCGTATCGCCGGCAACGCGGTTCTTGAGGTTCCCTTCAGTCCTTTCGCCAGCTTCACGGTTGCTCTCGACCTCAAGGTCTTTGAGGGCGTCCACCACATCCCGAAGGACGGCCTTCATGGCTTCAGGGTGTTCCCACCACCAGGTGTAACTCGCGTCGAACACGTCCGGTTGGATGCCGGTGCGGTGCCACACGTCGTTGTACGCCTCGGCGATGCGTTGGCGTTCGTGGTCGTTTCGGAAGTACCGTTGGTCGGCGGCGGCCTCCACCAATTGGATTTCGGCGAGCACACGGACAAAGTCTTCCCGGTTCAGAACCCCTTCTGGGGGAACGGGCTGGGCCACGCCCCCCACGGGTTCAGGTGCACATCCCGCCCCGGCGAGCACGGCCAAGAGGAGGCCCAAGCCGCACCAGCGGCGCCACCCGTCAACGGTTGAACGCAAGGCGCTGGCCGACATGGTTGCCGTGTGAGGTGGTGATGCGGCGTCCGTCCCACACGCATGTGCCATTCACCCACGTTTCATGAACGCGGCTCTTGAACACGTGGCCGGTGAAGGGAGACCAACCGCACTTGGACATGATGTTGTCTTCGCGGACGGTCCAAGGGTCGTTGGGGTGGACCAACACCAGGTCGGCTTTCATGCCGGGACGGATGAATCCGCGGTCGGACATGCGGAACAACCTGGCCACGCGGTGGGCCATGAGGTCCGCCACCTTTTCGACAGACAGCACCCCGTCGTGCACCATGTCCAGCATGGCCACGAGTGCGTGCTGAACCAATGGGCCTCCGGACGGCGCCTTGAAGTAGCTGCCGTTTTTCTCTTCCTTGGTGTGCGGTGCGTGGTCGGTGGCGACCACGTCGATGCGGCCGTCGAGGATGGCGGCGCGAATCTGTTCACGGTCTTGGGCCGTCTTCACCGCAGGGTTCCACTTGATGTGGGTGCCTTTGGACTCGTAATCCGCGTCGCTGAACCACAGGTGGTGGATGCAGGCTTCCGCAGTGATGCGCTTGTCTTCCAAAGCCTTCGTGTTGTCAAACAACTCCAATTCACGCGCCGTGCTGATGTGCAGGATGTGCAATTGGGTGTTGAGCTTGGTGGCCAATTCAACCGCCTTGGACGAGCTCTTGTAGCACGCCTCGGCACTCCGAATGAGGGGGTGTTGGGCGATGGGCACGGTTTCGCCGAAGCGCGCACGCGCAGCCTCGGAATTGGCCCGAACCGTGGCCTCGTCTTCGCAGTGGGTCGCCAC
>WTJL01000235.1:0-4736 GCA_011524845.1 Flavobacteriales bacterium
GTCAGTTTGGACGGTGGGCACGACATCGTCGAAATGGACCGGATGCGCAAAATGATCGCGGACCACATGGTGCGCAGCGTCCAGACCAGCCCACACGTGACGTCGTTTGTGGAAGCGGATGTGACCAACCTGGTCCTTTGGCGCAATGCGAACAAAAAGGCCTTCCAAGAAAAGTTTGGAGAAAAGCTCACGTTCACGCCGTTGATTGCAGAGGCCATTGTCAAGGCCATCCGTGATTTCCCAGGTGTCAATGCGAGCGTTGATGGGGACAAGATTCTCATCCACAAAGCCATCCACCTCGGGATGGCGGCGGCATTGCCTTCTGGCAATTTGATTGTCCCCGTCATCAAGCATGCCGACCAATACAACCTTCAGGGGTTGGCGCGGCAGGTCAACGATTTGGCCAGCCGGGCAAGGGCGGGCAAGCTGACCCCTGACGACATTGCCGGGGGCACGTACACCATGAGCAACGTCGGAACCTTTGGCAACGTCATGGGCACGCCCATCATCAACCAGCCACAAGTCGGCATCCTCGCGTTGGGTGCCATCCGAAAGCGTCCTGCGGTGCTGGAAACAGAACATGGCGACGTCATCGCAGTGCGCCACATGATGTTCCTGAGCCACAGCTACGACCACAGGGTGGTGGACGGCATGCTTGGCGGAAGTTTTGTGCGCCGGGTGGCCGATTACCTCGAAGGGTTCGATCTGAACCGTCCCATCGAAGGGTAACCTTCTCGTCTTTGGCGGGAACGACGTTGGTTTATTCCCATTGTTCTTGGGGATAAGTCGAGCGCAAGAGACATGGTCGCGTGCATGGGGAATTGTAGTTTTAACCCAAACTCGCCCGCATGCCCACCAAATTGGATCCTTTGACCTTCCTGACAACGTGTGGTTTGGTGGCTGCGTGCAGCTGCCCCACGTGGTCCGCACACGCAAGCCCTGAGGCCCAAAGCGCGGACTCTACGTGGACGCATTACTCGTCTGTGGAGCTGTTCATGGAAGGGAGCATGCTGATGGAGGAAGAGTTTTGGCACGAGGCAGAGCGGGTGTGGGCCTACGCAAGCGGAACCCGTCCCAAAAATCGGGTCTTGAAGTACCGCCAGGCTGTGTGTTTGCACAACATTGGCGAAGACTGGCCCAAGACCGTGTCTGTGTTGCAGGAAGTCGTGAACGCTCCTCTGACGTTGCGTTACGATCCTTTCAACCCCAACCAAAAGCTCCCGCCGTTGGATGCGTGGTTGTGGCTGGCCTCTGCCGAACACAGAATGGGCCATTTTGAAGAGGCCCGTGGCCATGTGGACTCGTTCTTGGCCAAGGCTGGAGAGAAGCACGGCTCCATGGAGTGGGCGTCGAAGATCTTGGCTGAAGTGCGGTTTGCGGAACGGCAGCTCGTCGCGCCCACGAACGCTTCAGTGGCCCCCATGGAGGTGAACAGCGAATCCAACGAAACCCATCCCGTGCTGACGGCAGACGGCCGCACGCTGTTCTTTTCCTCCAACCGAGGGCGAAGCAACGGTTCCAACCACGGCCGAGTGGACCCCAACAGCAAGGCCCATTACTACGACATTTACAAGACCGAGATGGGACCGGACAGCGCATGGTCCGATCCGGAATACCTCAACATCGGAGTGCGCCACCATGCGAAGGTGGTGGGGTCAGATGCTTTTGGCCAAAAGCTCGTGGTGCTCGACGACGACGGTTGGACCCATGAGTTGAAGACCACCCAGCGTTGGGAGCGAGGCTGGACAGTTGCAGAGCCGTTGTACCTCGACAAGACCATTCCCAACGAAGGGGAAATTGTGTTTTTTCCTCAAAAAGACCGCCTGATTGCGAGCCTCAAACGGCGAAAAGGCGAGGGAGGCTTTGACCTGTACGAGAGTTCTTTGGATGAACACGGACGCTGGAGCAAGTTGAAGTCCCTTGGATCGCGGGTGAACACATGGGGAGACGAGATCACGCCGTTTGTGGCGGCCGACGGCCAAACAGTCTTCTTCGCTTCCAACGGCCTCCAAAGCATGGGTGGCCATGACATTTACCGCACCACGCGAAACGCGGCGGGAGGATGGACGGAGCCGGAGCACCTCGGGTCTCCGATCAACAGTGTGGACGACGACATGGCCTTTGTGATTGGGGCCAAGGGAGAGGTCGGGTACTTTGCGACCCGTCGCAACCTGACGCGGGGAGACTTGGAGTTGTACGAAGTGGACATGAACGGAGGCGGCGTGCTTGAACAAGAACTTGTCGTGTTGAGCTTGGACGCCACAGAGTTGGAGAGTGCAGACCAGCCAGAATTTCTGGTGGTCAGAGACGTCGAGACGGGCGATGTGGTCCAGCGGGTTGAGAAACAAAACACAGACGATGTGTTCAACTTGATCCTTCCCACTGGGCGGGACTACATCGTGGAGTCATTGAGCGAAGGAGAAGCAGAAGATGCCGGAACCGGCGACAATGCTGAGCGTTCCACCGCCTTCAGCCGACGGTTGTCCCTGTCCGAAGAGTTGGAACCAGAGGTGATTGAAGTGCCATTCGAAGACGTGTTCTTGACCGAGGAAGTCGAGGGCATGGAAGATGGCTCTGCAGAGGTACAGGAACTCGCCTTTGTGGTGACAGCTCCAAAGCCTGCATTGGAGGTTGGGGGAACAGACGAAGCGCCTTTGTCCGCAGAAAGCAAGGAGCATGCGGCGGAAGAACCTGAGCAGACGGAAGAGACCACGGACGCCATCGAAGACGCCAGTTCGTCCACCGTCGAAGAGGCCTTGAAAGAAGACGTGGCTGTCGAGCGAGCAGAGGAAAAAGCAGAGGCGGAAACGGAAGAAGTTGCGGACACTTCGGTCGACGTCTCTTCTGAGCAAAACGAAGACACAGCAAAGCCCCAAGCGACGGAAAAGCAGGGCGATGACAAGTCTGCGGTCGTCCAACGCTCTTCTGTGGAACCCAAGGTGGAATCGGCCCCCATTGCTCCGCTTGCGTTGTCGGATGTCGGGTCTGGTCAGGCCCTCCTCGCCGTGCAATTGTACAGCGGCCAAGTGCATTCGGGCCGGATGGACTTGACGTCTGTGGTGGACCATGTCAAGAACGCTGCAACGCAAGGAACTCCTGTCATTCGCATTGAAGGAAGTGCTTCCGATGGCCCATCCAGCCGCGCCGGGGGCAACCTGGAACTGGCGTCGTCTCGTGCGATGGATGTGTACTTGCGCTTGGTGGGATCGTTGAAGGAGGCAGGCCTTGAACAGGGCCGCGATTACCGCACGGTGGTGGTCCGTCGTGTTCAACCGGACGGAGACACACCCGCGTCGTTCCGCGGAGAAGGGGTGCACCCTGCAAGCTTCCAGTATGTCCGTGTGGATGTGGACCTTCCTTGAACGAACTTTCGGTCATGTTGGAACAAGTTGCTGGGCTGCATTTGAAGCGCCCCTTGGTGTTCTTCGATTTGGAGACCACTGGAACCAAAGTCGGGGTGGACCGCATTGTAGAGATGGCCATGATCAAACTGATGCCCGATGGCTCGGTGATCAAGAAGCCCGAGGCTCCGGGAAAAGAGCACCGCATTTTGGTGAATCCTGAAATGCCCATCCCGGTGGAATCCAGCCTAGTTCATGGGGTGTACGACGAGGATGTGAAAGACGCCCCCACGTTTGGACGCATTGCGCCTGGCTTGCTCAAATGGCTTCACGGTTGCGATTTGGGCGGGTTCAACAGCAACCGCTTCGATGTGCCCATGTTGGCGGAAGAATTTTTGCGGGTGGGCATTGATTTTGGGTTGGAAGGCAGGCACCTCATCGACGTCCAAAACATCTTTCACCGAATGGAGCAGCGCACGCTTCGCGCGGCGTTCAAATTCTATTGTGACAAAGATTTGGAGGGGGCGCACGAAGCCCTGCCCGACACCTTGGCCACAGTGGAGGTGTTTTTGGCGCAATTGGAGCGATACAAGGAGAAGACCGTGCTCGACAGCCGAGGCGACACGGTGGGGCCAGTGCCTTCCGACATGGAGGCCTTATCCGAGTTCTGTCGCATGAGAAACAACGCCGACCTCATGGGGCGCCTCGTGTACGACGACGATGGCGAGGTGCTGTTTCAGTTTGGCAAACACTCCGGCAAGCGCGTGCGCGAGGTGCTTGAACGCGACCCTGGATATTTTGGCTGGATGATGCAGGGGGACTTCCCGAGGTACACCAAACGCATCCTTCAAAAAGTCAAAGACGGCGAACTGTGAGCGGATCTCGGCGCATTGCCGTGTGGGTGTCCAACGACCTCACGTTTGACCAACGTGTCAAGAAAACGTGTGAAACCCTGGAGTCGTTGGGATGGACACCTGTTTTGGTGGGCCGCGAGATGCCCCATTCGGTTCCTTGGGAAGGGCCATGGGAAGCCCACCGGCTGACCTTGGCGGCCACTTCGGGTCCTCTGTTTTATGCGTCGTTGCAAGTGCAATTGAGCCGGTGGTTGCGCGAGCACAAACACCGCATCGACGCCATTTGGTGCAACGACTTGGACACCTTGGCGCCCGCCTTGTGGGATGGCACCTTGCCCGTGGTGTACGACAGCCACGAGTACTTCACGGAGGCGGCGGGGTTGACGGGAAAGCCCGTCCGACGTTGGGTTTGGTTGACCCTTGAGCGTTGGGCCATGAAGCGGATTCCATGCATGATCACGGTCAACGAAAGCATCGCTGAGGCTTACCGCGCCTCCTATGGGGTGGAGGTGTTGGTGGTTCGCAACATGCCCCGTCGCCA
>WTJL01000235.1:4836-8475 GCA_011524845.1 Flavobacteriales bacterium
GAAATGAGCCTGCCCAACAAGCTGTTTGATTTCATGCATGCCCGATTGCCCATGGTGGTCACGGCCCGAAAAGAAGTGGCGGCCATTGTTCGAGGCCACGGCCTTGGGGAAGTCATCGAGGAGGCCACGCCAACTGCGGTGAATGCGGCAGTGAAGCAGGTGCTCAACAAGCCAAGAGAGGGGTGGAGAGAATCCCTCGTGACGGCCAGCGAGAACTTTCACTGGGGCGTCGACGAACCTCAGATCGCCAAGGCTTTGGACATTTGTTTGAAGGCCCATTTCAAGGGAAGCCATACGGTGTGACAGGCCAGCACCCACCACGGGGTACGCGTCCGCTTGACAGACCATTCTTCCGCGTACAGGGAGGCGGTGAAGGCTCTTGACAATCCTCCCGGCTGAACCTTGGCCAGGACGACATCGGGACTACACGCCACCACCGCACCTTCGCGCCGACGGTCCAACAGCCAAGCATAATCGCCGAGCACGCGGCAATCCATGGGCAGGGGGTGCTCCACGAGCCAGGATTTGGGCGCCACAAGCCCTTGGTGATGGACGGTGTTTTTCCAGAGCAAAGAAGCGTCCCATGCGGGAGAAAACAGGTGCGGGACCCCGGGCTCCACGGGTGGCAGCGCTTCCACACAGAATGCCAAGGCCTGGGAGGGAGAAAGGGACGACAGCTGTGTCATGGCATGCTGAAGGCCTTCCGCATTCGGGAGGTCTCCCGCGCCCATGAACCAAATCCATGGTGCCCTTGTCCGAGTGACGCCACGGTTCATGGCGTCGTACACCCCACGGTCCGTCTGAGAGTCGACATGCGCCACCAGATCGGCGTTCGACGCCAACACCTCAAGGGTACGGTCAGTGGAGCCACCGTCGGCGACCACGATGTCCAACGGGGCAAGAAGATCTTGAGGCAACGCCCGCAACGCATTCAGGGTGGCCTCCAATTCGTCTGCGGCATTCCAGGTTGGAATCACCAGCCCAAGAAGCGGCGTGTGGCTCATGAAAGGGGGGCGTCCAATCCAGAATCGTGCAGCGTGCCTGCCTCGCAACGCCACACGCGACCAGGACGACGCTCCATGGACGCCCAGTCGTGGGTGGCCATGACCAAGGTTCGGCCTTGTTGGGGCAGCGCGTGCATGAGCTCCAAAATTTCTTCTGTGGTCTCGGGGTCGAGGTTGCCGGTGGGTTCGTCGGCAAGCAGAAGAGGAGGGTCGTTCAGCAGCGCGCGCGCAATGGACACACGTTGCTGTTCTCCTCCGCTGAGCTCAAACGGCAATTTGTACCCCTTGTTGGGCAGTCCCACCGCGGTGAGCACTTCTTCAATCCGTCGGGCCTTGGCCTTCTTGTCCTTCCAGCCGGTGGCCACCAGCGCGAAGTCGAGGTTGGCGTCCACGCTTCGGTCTTCCAACAAGCCAAAGTCCTGAAAGACCATGCCCAACTTTCGCCGGAGTTTGTGGACGTTGCGGGGCGAGAGCACACGAAGGTCTTCGCCGCAAATCCGTCCTCGACCCGAGGTCAGTGAGAGGTCTCCATACAGGGTTCGGAGCAAGCTGGACTTTCCACTTCCAGTGCGTCCGATGAGGTACACGAGCTCGCCTGTTTGGACAGTCGCGTTCACCCCCTCGAGCACGACGTGTTCGTCGTGGCGAATGGAGACCTCCTCGAGGTGGATGAGCGCGTGGTCAGACATCAGGGCTGCAAGTCAAACGCGTTGTCGGCAAACTCAGGGTTGAAGCTGGCCGCTGCCACGCGAATGGTCATGGTTTGTCCCGCAACGTTGGAGGTGCGGGTGGCTGGAAGTTGAAGTCCTAGCTCGCCAAACGGGATGTATTGTCCAAGCGTTTCCGTCACGTTGCTGCCATCCAAGGCGGGCCGACGTTGCTGAATCAACAGTCCATCTGAAGCCCGGAACCAGTAGGTCTCTTGAACGCCGTCACGGGTGAATTCCACCACCGTCGACAATTCACCGGCCACTTCTTCTTGACCGAGGACTTCTCCAGTGAACCCAAGCTTGGACATGCGCTGCAACCGCAAAGGGGCGAGGTAGTCCAGCATCATGGCCACATTGGCAGGGTCCATGTCGGAGACCGTGCCCATTTGCACTTCTTGACCGCCTGAGCGTTGCACCGCACGAATCATGACCGGTTGGCCAGCCATGGACAATTCCGTGCGCACGGCTGCAGATTTCTTCGAGAACCGCTTGACTTCTTTGTGCTGCAAGCTCATGCCGCCGCCAAATTCAACGCTGCCCTCTGTGGACATGCCGGTGAGTTTTCCCCACGCCTTGGCACCGCCAATGGCGTCGAGATGGCGCGACACCACGCCTTCTACAGTGGTCCCTGCAGGGGCGTCGGTGCGTGGAATGCGCACTTGGCCGAAGGGGTTGTATTGATCGATGCCTTGGCTCGCATCGAATGCGCGCAAGTTGTCCAAGATGTCGGGCGAGCCCACCACACAGATGTTGAGGTTGTTGGGCTTGATCATGTTCTTGGCCACGCGCTGCACGTCCTCGATGGTCACCTCGTCTAAACGCTGGAGGTAGGTTTGGTAGTAGTCTTCGGGCAAATCGTAGCGCTCGATGTTCAACGCGAAGCGCGCCACCGTGCCCTCGTTCTCCAAGGAGCGGGCAAAGCTTCCGGACAGGAACGCCTTGGCAGTGGCCAATTCAGTGCTGTCTACCTGTTCGTCGCGAATGCGGTTGATTTCGGCCAAGAATTCCACGAGGGCGCTGTCCGTGACTTCGGTCCGAACGTCCGCGTACGCAATGAACTCTGCAGTAACTGGGTCAGCAGACAAAGAACAACGCGCTCCGTACGTGAAGGCCTTGTCTTCGCGCAAGTTTTGCATCAAACGACCGCTGAAAGCTCCGCCTCCAAGGATGGAGTTCATCACCTGAATCGCGGCAGCGTCCGGGTGTCCCGGAGGAAAAGGCACGGGCTGGGTGATGTTGATGGTGCTTTGAACGGCCCCCTCAATGGCGGCGAACCGGACTTGGTTCCCTGCCGGGAATTTGGCGGGCATGATGCGCGTGTAAGGGATGTCTCCGCGGTACCAGTTGCCGAAGTGGGCATTGGCCTTGGCGTAGGCTTCGTCTGGTGTGATGTCGCCCACGACGATCAAGAACGCGGCATTGGGGCGGAAGTACGTCTTGTGGTACTCCACCACGTCGTCGCGCGTGATGTTCTCCAGCGTGGCTTCGGTCATGACCTCGCCGTAGGGGTGGAGCGCACCGTAGTTGGTGGCAGCCACGACGTTGCTGGCGATTTCTCCTGGAGAGGTGGCTGTGTTGGCCAATCCAGACATCGCTTGCTTCTTCACCTTGTCCAATTCTTCCTGTGGGAAGGTGGGCTTGAGAATGGCGTCAGACACAATGCGAAGGAGGTCGCCTGTGTGCTTGCTCAGGGAGCTTGCAAAAAAGCCCTTGGCGTTGGCGCTGAACGAGGCTCCGAGAAACTCCACATCCTCGGCGATCTCCGACTTGGTGCGGGTCTCGGTGCCAGACGACATCATGGAGCTGACGATGCCGGTCAATCCTGCCTTGTTGCCTTCCAAAAACGGAGGGTAGTCCAAGGTCATGCTCCAGGACACAGCTGGCATGCGGTGGTTTTCGACAACGATGACCTGCAGGCCGTTGTC
>WTJL01000228.1:0-2050 GCA_011524845.1 Flavobacteriales bacterium
ATGAATCGTAGGGACGGTTGGTTCGTTCGTCGTTGAATCTGAGCCCAAAAATACGTCGACCCCCCGGGCCTGCCGCGCCGATTCCCACCCTTTCTCTCCTTGTTTTCCACGACCTGTCCCCATCGCTCTCGAGGTGGTGGTTATTTTGCGGCATGCGCGCGGTGGTTCAACGGGTCAGCAAAGCGGAAGTTCGCATCGATGGACAGCCTGTGGGCGCCATCCAACACGGTCTTTGTGTGTTGGTGGGCATTGAAGATGCCGACACGGAAGACGACGCCCGGTGGCTCGCGGCCAAAATCGCCAAACTCCGCATCTTCAACGACGCGGAAGGCAAGATGAACGCCGACCTCTCGGACGTCGACGGCCAGCTGTTGGTGGTGAGCCAGTTCACCCTGCATGCCAAGACCAAAAAAGGCACCCGTCCGTCCTTCATCCGCGCCGCCAAACCTGACCACGCCATCCCGCTGTACACGTCCTTCGTTGCAGCTTGCGCCGAGGAATCGGGCAAGCCGGTGGCCACCGGTGAGTTCGGTGCCGCCATGGAAGTGGACCTCGTGAACGATGGCCCGGTGACGATTTGGATCGACACCCAAAACAAAGAATGACCCCATGAGCAAGCTCCACCTCCCCCCATCTGAGGCAGCGGACATCACCCTGCGCGAGGCGCAATCCCAAGTGCACGAGTGGATCACCACCGTGGGCGTGCGCTACTTCAACGAACTCACCAACTTGGCCATCCTGACCGAAGAAGTCGGAGAATTGGCCCGGCTGATGGCCCGGCGGTACGGTGAGCAAAGTGAAAAACCCAGCGACGCCGGCCGCGAACTCGGCGACGAAATGGCCGACGTGCTGTGGGTCCTGATGGCACTGGCCAACCAAACGGGGGTGGACCTCACCCAAGCCCTCGCAGACAACGTGGCCAAGAAAACCTCGCGGGACGCCGACCGCCACAAAAACAACCCCAAACTGACATGAACGACTCCCTCACCCCCACCGTCCTGACCCGCTTGGCCGCCCTCGTGGCCCTCGCTTGGGGAACCGCTTCGACGACCGCGCAGACTTGGGGCCCAAGCCCTGCAGACGTTCGGGCCAGCGTCGCTGCAGAACGCGCGGCTCTGAAAGCCGATTCTTGGACCAGCGGCCTCGACCTGTTCAACGTGGGCCCCTCCGTGATGAGCGGTCGCGTGGTGGATGTGGCTGTGGTCGAAGACACGATGTACGTCGCGTACGCCACCGGTGGACTTTGGAAAAGCGCCAACCACGGCACGTCGTTTGAGCCCTTGCTCGACGCCACGTGCACCCTTGGTGCAGTGGCTGCGCACCCTTCCGGGCGCATCGCAGTGGGATCAGGCGAAGTGAATTCCTCCCGGAGTTCCTACGCTGGCGACGGGGTGTACCTCAGCGACGACCATGGGGCCACGTGGCGACATGTCGGACTCGAAGGCAGCCACCACATTGGACGGATCGTCATCGACCCGACCAACCCGGACCGCATGTGGGTGGCCGCCTTGGGCGAACTGTACTCTGCCAACCGTGGCGGCGCCATCTATCGAACAGAGAACGGAGGGAAAGACTGGACGCCCGTGCTCACCGTGCCCTCGACCACCAAAGAAGAATTCGTGGGCTTTGTGGACATGGTCGCGGACGACAACGACCCCAACCACCTGTTCGCGGCGTCTTGGGACCGCACCCGGAGGGCGCACGACTTCACCGAAGGAGGCCTTGGCTCGGGGGTGTGGGAAACCACGGACGGCGGAGATCAATGGGTGAGGATTTCCGAATCCTCTGACTTCCCCGAAGGACCCTTGGCAGGACGCATTGGCCTCAGCTACCACTCAGCCTCCGGAACGCTGTTCGCCCTGATCGACAGCCAGGAGCCCCGACCAGCAGAAGAGGGAGAAGGCGACGATTCGGGTGACGAAGGCCTTGAAGCCTCCAGCTTTTTGGACATGAGCTCTGCAGCATTTGCCTCCTTGGACCAAGAGGCGTTGCAATCGTTCCTCGACGAGGAAGGCTTCCCCGAAGCCGACAGCGCATCCAGCGTCAAGGC
>WTJL01000228.1:2150-4800 GCA_011524845.1 Flavobacteriales bacterium
CCCCGCTGGACGACGTGTGCTACACGTACGGCTACTACTTTGGGCTGGTGAGTGTGGACCCTTCTGACGCATCCACGGTGTACATCGCCGGCGTCCCCTTGCTCAAATCGACCGATGGGGGCGCCACGTTTGCCTCCATTGGAGCGCCCAACGTGCACGTGGATCACCACAAATTGTGGGTGGACCCCTCCAACCCCAACCACCTCATCAACGGCAACGACGGCGGCATCAATGTGTCGTGGGACGGAGGCGAGCACTGGACCAAGTGCAACAGCCCTTCCGTCGGTCAGTTTTATGCCGTAGAGGTGGACAACGCCGAGCCCTACCGCATCTACGGAGGCCTTCAAGACAACGGCACTTGGGTGGGCGATCACACCTCCAAGGAGTCTCCTGCTTGGCACCAAACCGGCCACCACGGGTTCACGTCCTTGGGTGGCGGCGACGGCATGCAGATTGAAGTCGATTCGCGGAACAACGACGTGGTGTACACCGGGTATCAGTTTGGGTGGTACATGCGCACCAACCGCGCCACGGGGGAACGCACCTCCCTTCACCCCAACCACGTGCTGGGAGAGACGCCGCTTCGCTGGAATTGGCAGACGCCCATCGTGTTGAGCAAGCATCAACAAGACGTCTTCTACATGGCGTCCAACAAAGTCCACCGGTCGCTGAACCAAGGCGATGACTTCACGACCATCAGCCCAGATTTGACCCGCGGCGGCAAGCCGGGCGACGTCCCCTTTGGCACCCTCACGACGCTGTCAGAACACCCTCAGAGGTTTGGCACATTGGCCGCAGGCAGCGACGACGGATTGGTGCACGTCACGGAAGATGGCGGACACAGCTGGACGTCTCTGTCGTTGCCGGTCAAAACGCGCGTGGGCAAGGGCGACGATGCCCGCCACCTTTGGGTCAGCGAAGTCGCTTGGTCCCACCACGACGAGGAGCTGCTCGTGGTGGCCTTGAACGGGTACCGCCACGATTGCCTCGATGCCTTGGTCTTTGCGACCCGCGACCTGGGCAACACATGGACCGCCTGGGGATCCCAACTGCCCCACGAACCTGTGAATGCCTTGGTGGAATCTCAAGACAAACCGGGATGGTGGGTCGTGGGCACCGACGGAGGAGCCTACCTCACCACCGACGAAGGAACCTCCTTCGCCGCCTTGCACAACGACCTTCCTCGGGTTCCAGTCCACGACCTCGTCATCCAAGAGCGTGACAACCACCTGGTGCTCGGCACGCACGGCCGCGGCATCTACGTCCTTGACCTCGACCCCATCCTCGGCAAATCAGGAGAACCCGAGGCTTGGAACGACACTCCTTTGGCCTTTGAAGAAAGCAGCCTGGACGTTGTGAAGCAGCCGTGGTGGGGCGAACGCGGCTGGGCATGGTCTGAACCGAGCACCCCAACGGTGGACGCGTGGGTTTGGGCCCAACAGCCGCACAAAGCGCGACTTGAGTTGCGCTTCATCCCCACCGCCCCTCAAGCCCCTGACTCCACAGCCACCACCGGAGGCGGTGCATCTGCCATTCTCGACCAGCTGCAACAGGCGAGCGGATACGTCGTGGACGCCGGCGAAGTGGATGTGGTGGCTGGCCTGCAATCCTTGGACATCCCCCTGACCCGAGGCGAAGGGTTTGTCGAGGTCGGCACGTACACCGTTGTGCTCGTCACCATGCCCGCTGCGGGAGAAGTGCGGCACGAAGCCGTCACCACGCTGGTGGTTCGGGACCCGGATTGAGCTTGGGCGGTCAAGCCGAGGCGACACGCACCTCGTCGGGCACTTCGCAGACGGGAATCGGGATCATTTTGTGCCGGTTCGCGTTGTGGTGTCGGCGGTAGATGGCCAACACCTCTTGCTGCCGCCATGGCAATGCCTCCTCCGCCGAAGCGCGTTCTTCAGGGCTTTGGGAGGCGTGCTGGTCTTCCCACGCCATGGCCCATTCCAGCTCGGGGTAACTCGCCCCCAACTGGTCTTCGTCCGTTCTGTCGTCTCCCCACAAGCCGTCGGTGGGCGCCGCTTGCTGGATGGCCTCGATGACCCCAAGGTGGGCCGCCAAGGCGAACACCTCCGTCTTGGTCAAATCCGCGATGGGCGAGATGTCCACGCCGCCGTCGCCGTATTTGGTGTAGAACCCCACCCCAAAATCCTCCACCTTGTTGCCTGTGCCCGCCACGAGTGAGCGCGTGCGCTGACCCAACGCGTACAAGGTTGTCATGCGGAGACGCGCCCTCGAATTGGCCATGGCCAGCCCCCCGCTTTCATCCGGGCCATCTGGCAAGGCCAACGCAAACACGTCGTACACCTCCGTCAAGGAGACGGTCGACCGCCTCACACGGGGATGGCGGGCGCACAAATCTTCAATGTGTTCCGCCGCTCGGTTCACTTGGTCCGGCGCCTGGTGAATGGGCATTTCGACGCACGTCGTGGGCGCTCCGGTCAACGCACAGAGCGTCGATGTCACCGCTGAATCGATTCCCCCCGAGACTCCCACCACCCAGCCGTCCATGCCAGAGCGCTCCAAATAGGCCTGAAGCCAGGAGACGATGTGCCGTGCAACGGCGTCAGGAGCAAAAGTGGAATGTGCCATGGGACGTCAGAGACTGCAAGGTGCAACACGCCGACCAAACGGCGAACCCCAAGGG
>WTJL01000228.1:4900-8455 GCA_011524845.1 Flavobacteriales bacterium
GTGGCGCGATTCCCGCGGTCGTTGTTCATCTTTGTCATCGTCTGCGCGATTTGTTTCAAAACTAAATCTTGGTTCATGCGTCCGCTCCTCCTTTCTCGCAAGTTGTTCCACGGCCCGATGTGGGTTTTGGGCCTCGCGATGCTTTCTGGTTGCTCGGAGGACCGGCCGACCATCGACATCTCTGGAACACCCTTGCCCGCCGACCACCGCGAAGTGAATTGGATGGAGGTGTTGGACAATCTTCCCAAGGACAAGAACCGGGCCAAACAATGGGCCCACCTGCAATCTGCCTTCCCGGCGTTTTGGCAGGCATGGTCGGAAGACATCCTTCAGCTCGGGGCGGCCCAAGACACCCTCACGGTCGATGTGGTGCACGACTTCCTGACCCAAATGGCACCAATGATCCACGCCATTGACTCCACGTCGGGGTCTTCGGAGGTGTTGCAAGGCGCATCGAACGACCTTCACGACGGCCTGAAGCGCCTCTCCGTCATCGACCCCTCGACCCCCATGCCGGACGTCGTGTGGATGCCCTCTGGATTCAACTTTGCCGTGTACCCAGGCCCGGATTGGCTCGCCGTTGGCTTGGACTGGTTCATGGGCGCAGAGCACCCCATGCACGCCGAGCTTCCTCCGACCAAATTCCCAGCCTACCGACTGGCCCGCATGCGTCCCGACCGGATGGCCTCAGAGGCGATGATCGGCTGGCTGTTGGTGACCTACCAGGACCGCCTCCCCTCCGCCCCTCGGACCGTGGACATGTGGCTGTATTGGGGCAAAATCATGCACACGGCGGCCCGCTGCATGCCAAACGCCACCCCCGCACAGTTGATGAACTGGACCCAAGAGGAATGGGATTGGGCGGTGGCCCATGAACGCTCCACGTGGGCAGAAATGCAGCCCCAAGACCGCATGTTCGCCAACAGCCCGCGGGACGTGATGAGGTGGTTCCAAGAAGGTCCCTTCACTCGGGTGGGACGGGTTCCCCAAGACAGTCCCGATCGACTGGGGGTGTTTTTGGGTTGGCGGGCTGTGGAGGCGGCGCTGGCGCAACACCCGGAATGGACCGACGCCGACGTCCTTGAATGGACCGATCCCCAGCCCGTGTTGCGGGCCTACCGACCGTAAGCGTACTTTCGCGCCATGTCCACGACCTCCCGCATCACCATCGACGTCACCACAGATGAAAACCAGGTGCCTGTCGCCATGGAATGGACCGCCGAAGACGGTGGTGTCATGAACCAACCCGCGTCTGCCATGGCCCTGTCCATGTGGAACGCCAAGGAATACGCCGCCATGCGCATGGACCTGTGGACGAAAGACATGAGTGTGGAAGAGATGCGCTCCTTTGTGGTGCAAACCATGATGACCCTCGCCGACACCTACGAACGCTCCACGTCCGAC
The DNA here is from genome assembly GCA_011524845.1 of Flavobacteriales bacterium. Taxonomy (GTDB): domain Bacteria; phylum Bacteroidota; class Bacteroidia; order Flavobacteriales_D; family Sanyastnellaceae; genus UBA11663. Next base: position 6,305 of record WTJL01000228.1, read on the forward strand.
AAGGACCACGCCAAGGCGATTCGCGGGTTCACCGAGGAACTCGCCAAGCGCATTGGCGTTCTCGAGCCCTGACCCCTTCGGTCAAGGTTGGTAAAGGCCGTTGGTGGAGGCGATGAACCTCAGCACCTCTTCGCGCCCCTCTGACGTGTTGCCGCTGGTCACAAACACCGGAGGCATCTTGTGCCACTGCTTGAGCATCACCTCCTCGTAGGCCGGTAAAAACGCCGCGCGCTCTGCCTTGTTGAGCTTGTCGACCTTGGTGAAGACCAACACAAAGGGAAGACCCACTTCCCCCATCCAGGCCATGAATTCGAGGTCGACTTTTTGGGCTGGAATGCGGGAATCCACCAGCATCATCACGCACATCAAATTGGTGCGGCTGTCGAGGTACTGCTTGGTGACCTTCATCCACTTGACCCGGTCCTTCTTGCTGACCTTGGCGTACCCAAACCCCGGCAAATCCACCAGGTACCAAGTGCCGTCCACGTCGAAGTGGTTGATCAGCTGGGTCTTCCCTGGGGTGCTGGACGTTTTGGCCAAACTGTTGCGCCCCACCAACATGTTGAGGAGCGAACTCTTGCCCACGTTGGACCGTCCGATGAAGGCGTACTCTGGGCGGTCGGGTTTGGGACACTCGGACGGCTGAGCGCTGCTTTTGACAAACGACGCCTCTTTCAAGTCCCAAGCCTCCGCCCCCGTGGATTCTCCGCTCGCCATGGGTCAGGAAATGCCGCGGCGGGCGTACCAGTCGCTCAGGATGGTGTTGAACGTGTCGGGATGCTCCATCATGGGAGCGTGGCCGCACTCGTCAATCCAATGCAGGTCCGCATCGGGGAATCCCGCCAGGAACTCCTCCGCCACTTCCGGCGGCGTAATGATGTCGTTTTTGCCCCAAATCAGGCACACAGGCACGTCCATCGACGGCAAGTCTTTGGCCATGTTGTGTCGGATCGCCGATTTCGCAATGCTCAAAATCCGCAGAACCTTGTTTCGGTTGTTGACCGCCTCGAAGCACTCGTCCACCAATTCTGGCGTGGCATGCTTGGGATCGTGGAACGTCACCGCCACCTTTTCCTTGATGTAGCTCTTGTCCTCCCGTCGCGGAAAACTTGACCCAAACGCATTCTCGTACAGCCCGCTGCTCGCCGTCAGGGTCAACGACGCCACTCGGTCGAGGTGGTCGCGGGTGTAAATCAACCCCACGTGCCCACCCAAGCTGTTGCCCAGCAAGTGGACCTTTTCCAAGCCCAATTCATCCAAGAAACCGGCGATGTGCTTGGCCAAATTCTTGGCGTTGGTCTCCAACATCGGAAGCTCGTAAATGGGCAACATCGGGGTGATCACCCGGAAGTGCTGGCTGAAATGAGCGCGGACCTCCTGAAAGTTGCTCAGCGCCCCAAAGAGTCCGTGCAACAACACGAGAGGCGTGCCTTCTCCCTCCTCCACGTAGCGGTAAGGACCGCGTTCGAGAATAGTCGATTCCATGAGGTCAAAAATGCACCCATCCCCGTTCGCCTCTTCACGGTGGTTGGGCACGACATCCACGTTCGGTTGTTCACATCCCCTGTGAACAACGTGTGAATAGCGATTTCCCTCCACTTTCTCCCACCCCCTCAAAGGGCCCGTCATCACTGAGGTTTTTCCTGATGAATCGCCAAACTTTTTCCACAAAGTGGGAGAAAGTGTCAACGAGTGGGAGAAAGTGGGAAATCAGTCGTACTTTTGATTTGGCGAAAACGCACCCATGCTCAACCTGCTCGGAGAACACCCCTGTCGCATCGACGCCAAAGGCCGTCTGATGTTCCCTGCCAAACTGCGGAAGCAGTTGGACGGGGTGATTCATCACGGCCTCGTGGTGAACCGCGACATCTTCGAGGGTTGCTTGGTGCTGTACCCCAAGCCCGAATGGGACAAGGTGAATGCTGAAATGGCGCGCTTGAGCCGGTACAACCGGAAGCACCAGCTGTTTCAGCGGAAATTCATGAAGGGCGCCACCCACGTGGACGTGGACGGATCGGGCCGCATCAACCTGCCCTCCGCCCTGCTCGCTTACGCCGGCATTGACCCCAAGGATGCCAAGGAAGTGATCGTCTCCGGACTGGGAGAGAAAGTGGAAATCTGGAACCAGGATGCGTACAACAAGCAAGTCAT
>WTJL01000145.1 GCA_011524845.1 Flavobacteriales bacterium
GCGGAGAACAAGTTGGTGATTGTGAGCGTGGGCTACAGCGCGTGCCACTGGTGCCATGTCATGGAGCATGAAACGTTCGAGAACGACGAGGCAGCCGCGTTCATGAATGCCCATTTCGTCAGCATCAAAGTGGATCGCGAGGAGCGGCCCGACGTGGACCAGGTGTACATGGACGCGGTGCAACTCATGACCCGAAGAGGAGGCTGGCCCTTGAATTGTGTGGCCTTGCCCGACGGTCGTCCGATTTGGGGAGGCACGTATTTCCCCACGGATCGTTGGCTTGCCGGACTGGGGGCGGTGCGCGACGTGTGGCAGGAAGACGCGGACAAGGTGGAGGCCTACGCCGAGCAACTCGCCACGGCGGTGGGCGCGATGGACGACGGCGTGGTGGCGATGCCGGCTTCAGCGGACGATGGCTTGGCAAAGCAAGTGGACCGTCAACTCGCGGAGGGGTTGTCCAGATGGAAAACAACCTGGGACATGACGCATGGCGGGTCGCAAGGCTCCCCAAAATTTCCGCTGCCCTGTCAGGTGTCGTTTTGGCTGCGGCTTGCACAAGCGACAGAACTGGAATGGACGTCGGAGTGGTCTTCTGCGGGCCAAGACCATGCACTGCGCACCCTTGGGGGCATGGAACGGGGTGGCATCCACGACCACGTGGGTGGCGGGTTTGCGCGGTACAGCGTAGACGACCGTTGGCACGTGCCGCATTTCGAAAAGATGCTGTACGACAACGGCCAACTTCTCGGGACATTGGCGGAGGCCGCGAGCCTGTCTGACCAGCCCCAGCCCGCACTCGAGGCGGCGGCAGAAGGCATCGTGTCGTTTCTGCTTCGGGAACTCGACGACGCCAGCGGGGGGTTCAAATCCGCCTTGGATGCGGACAGCGACGGCGCAGAGGGACTGTACTACGTGTGGCGCAAAGCCGATGTGGCAGCCGCATTGCCTGACCCTGCCATGCAACAGGACATTCAAACCGTGTTTGACCTGGACGGGCGCAGCTTGTGGGAGCAAGGCATGAACGTCTTGAGACGGTCGGCGGAAGGCGATGCGTCTCTGTGGGCCGATGCCGCCCAGGTCGCCCGAATCCAAGATGCGTTGCAACAGATGTCCAAATGGCGGGACAGTCCTGCTTCGGGACGATCCAAGCCCGGGCTGGACGACAAGGTCCTGACCTCGTGGACGGCCTTGGCGGTTTCCGGACTCGCCAAGGCGGGCCGTTGGATGGGACGTCCCGAATGGGTGGACCGGGCCGTGCAAGGCGCAACGTTTTTGAAGGACGTGGCGCGCGTGCCCGGCGAGCCCCATCAACTGCGGCGAACCTGGCATCCAGACGGTGGGCCGACGCTCGAAGGCTTCGCCGAAGATTACGCCATGGCCATCGATGCGATGCTGGACGTGCATCAAGCCACGCTCGATTCCGTGTGGCGGGACGAGGCGCGGGCGCTGATGGCGACGGTGCTCGACCGGTTTTGGGACGAGGAAGCCGGCACGTTTTGGTTCACTGCCCATGACGGAGAGAAGCTCTTTGCCGCCAAGCAAAGCACCGACGACAGCGTCCTGCCTTCGGCGAACGCGACGCTCGCGTCCTGCCTTTGGCGGCTGGGGTGGGCGGCGGACATCCCCGCTTGGCGCAAGCTGGGCCGGGAGTTGACCGCGCGGCACTTGCTCGGCACGCCCCACATAGAGCGCGCGGCCCGATGGGCCTCCAATTGGCTGGACATGCGCGGAACCTATGCCCACGTCGTGGTGGCTGCGCCTAGTCGCGAGGCGGCGGTGGAGGCCATGGCCGAGTGGTGGGGTCAGGTGCGGCCGGGCACGTGGGTGGACGGGGTTTGGCCTGAGGCTGCCAACATTCCAGGGTGGATGGAAGCCAAACGTCCGTCGGCCAACGACCCCGTGCGTTGGTATGTTTGTGTGGACGGTGCGTGCGGACGGCCTTGCGCCACCGCCAACGACGCCTGGACCCAATTCAACTCCTTCACCCTTTGATCGCCCATCTCCTCCAACCCACATCTCCAAATTCCACGGGTCGCCGCGGTGCCATGGCGATGCGCGGGATGTGGGTGGTCGCTGTGACGATGTGCGGATGGCTGGGAGCGGTGACCGCAGTGCATGCCCAGGGCGACAGCATGTCGCGCAGTGAGCGGAAGGCGGAAGAGAAACGCGTGAAGGCCGCAGCCAAGGCGGAGAAAAAGGCCCTCAAAGAATTCGAGAAGAACTACAAGGAACTTCAGGAGCGGCACTACAAACACCAACAAACGGGGCGGGAGAAGAATCTGATCGTGCCGGAAGGTGGCAGCACCCGCACCGAGCGCCGGAACAAAAACCACGAAAAAGGCAACGTCCGAAAGCGCATGCGCAAGGGCCAGCAAAAAGCCCGTCGCCACAGGGACGGGCGTGCCGTGTCATGGTGGCGACGGCTGTCGGTTCGCCGAGGTTGGAAAAAGCACTGAATTCCGGCTTTCTCGAAGGGTGAAAACCACGCCCTTTCCTTTCATTCCCTTGGTTTGCAACGTCTTTGCACTCTTTAGCGTTCTGAGTGGGGTTGGCCTATATTTGGCCCCTATACCTGTATTGCCTGAAAATTCTAGACGCATGATGCGGTTTGCAACGATTTTGGGGGCGCTTCTGATGAGCTTCAGCGCGGTGGCGCAAGTGGGCCAAGGAACGCTGAAAGGACGAGTGTCGGACTTCGACACCAAGGATGCCCTCCCCTTCGCCAGTGTGGTGTTGTTCCTCAACGGGAACCAAGTGGCCGGTACGAACACCGACTTCGATGGTGAGTACACCATCAAGCCTGTTCAGCCTGGCACGTACGATGTGCTGTTCAGCTTCGTGGGCTACCAGTCCAAAAAAGTGACCGGCGTCAAAATCACCGCCAACAAAATCCAGTTCGTGAACAGCGAACTCGGGGCTGGTGTGATGATGGAGGAAGCCGAAGTCGTCGAGTACTCCGTGCCCTTGATCGACAAGGACGGGGGTGCCTCGGGTGGCACGGTGAGCCGCGAAGACATCGACAAGCTTCCTGGACGTTCGGCCACGAGCATCGCCCAAACGGTGGCAGGTGCCAGCACCGCCGGAACCGGAGGTGGCGTGAGCATCCGTGGTGCGCGTACGTCTTCCACGTGGTACTACATCGACGGCATCAAGGTGCGCGGCTCTTCAGCCCTTCCCAAGTCGGCCATCGAAGAAGTCCAGGTGGTGACGGGTGGCATTCCCGCCAACATCGGGGACGCCACAGGGGGTGTGATCAACATCTCCCTCCGGAACTCAAGCCGCACATGGTTTGGTGGAGGTGAAGTCATCTCTTCAGGCATCCCCATGGGAGAAACCGCCTACGGACTCGACCGCTTCGGTTACAACCTGGCGGAGGCGTCGGCTTCGGGTCCGATTGCATGGCGCAAAGACGCTGAAGGCAACAAGACCGACCCCCTACTCGGTTTGTTCCTCTCTGGCAACTACACCTACGAAGCGGACACGCGCCCCACGATTGACGGGGTGTACCGCATGACGGACGCGGCGCGCGACTCCTTGCTCGCCAACCCATTGCGCCAAAACATCAGCTCTTCCGGTGAGGTTAACGGTGCGTTGTTCAACGCAGACTTCTTGACGCCGGCCGATTTCACCCGCGTTCCCACGCGCTTGAACGCCTCTCGCCAGTCTGGCAACTTGGTGGCGAAGCTTGACGTGGCGACCAACGAGACCACGCAGCTCACGTTTGGCGCCACTGGATCGTACCAGTTGAACAACGAGTTTGACCGCGGTCGTTCCCTCATGAACTGGGAGAACAACAACCAAACAACGCGCCTCGACTGGCGTGGCTACGTGAAGTTCTCTCAGCGCTTCGTGGATGAAGAGGGCGAAGGCAGCGCAGGTGGATTGAAGAACGTCTTCTACTCCATCATGGCGGATTACAGCCAGAGCTACTTCAAGCGTCAAGACATCAGCCACGGAGACAATTTCTTCCGCTACGGCCACGTCGGTAAGTTTGACGTGTTCCAGCAAAACAGCTACCGCTACAACGACGCCTCAGGCCGTTACGTTCACAACGGATGGCAGGACACGCTTGTGACCTTCGAAAGCTCTCCTTACAACCCCGAGCTCGCGGCGATCAACGACCAGTTCTTCTCTCTGTTCGACAACAACTCAGGGGTGACATTTGGCCCTGGTGGTCCTCAATTTGAGCCTGGTGCGTACTCCAGCCTCCTCGAGGTGCAGAATGGAAACGCCTTGTTGAATGGCCAAAACCCGTCCAGCACCTACGGCCTTTGGAGCTACGTCGGCGCTCAGGGCAACAGCTACAACATCTTCAACGACCAGCAATTCCGTGTGAGTGCTGCTGGTTCTGGAGACATTGGAGACCACGCCCTCCAGATGGGCTTCGAATACGAGCAGCGTCGCGACGCGTTCTTCAACCTCAGCCCTGTGGGTCTGTGGACGTTGGCGCGTTTGACGGCCAACTCTCACATCAAGGAAATCGACACGTCGGACAGCACCGTCACCAACGTGGGCACGGACTACTACGTCACCTACGACCGCCTGCTCGGAGACAACCAGTTCGAGTTCGACGCCAACCTTCGCGAGGCACTCGAGGCTGGCGACCGCGAGTTGATCAACATCGACGCCATCGACCCCGACTTCTTCACGTTGGACATGTTTGGTGCCGACGACCTGTTGAACCAAGGTTCAAACTTGGTGTCGTACGGTGGTTACGATCCTTACGGGAACAAGACCAACACCCGCCCCACCATCGAGGACTTCTTCACCGAAACCAACGATGCGGGGTACAACACCCGTCCCATTGGAGCCTACGAGCCCATCTACATCGCGGGCTACATCATGGACAAGTTCACGTTCGACGACATCATCTTCAACGTGGGTCTGCGTGTCGACCGTTTCGACGCCAACCAGCCTGTGTTGAAGGATCCTTACGTGGTCGGCCAATCTTACAGCGTGGGTGACATTCGCGGCGAGTTGATCGACCAGCTCAGCGGCAACAACGTGATTCCAGAAAACATCGGCGACGACTACACGGTCTACACGGACGCCTTGGAAGACCCCAGTGCCATTGTGGGCTACCGCAGCGGCGACACGTGGTTTAATGCTCAAGGAACTGAAATCACCGACCCGGACATCTTGGCGGTGAACACGGCCTACCCTGCACCGTGGTTGAAGCCCAACGACAACGCCACAGGCGACGACCCTTACGAATTGACGTCAGAAGCGTTCCGCGATTACGACCCTGCGGTCAACATCATGCCTCGCATCTCGTTCTCGTTCAACATCAGCGACGAGGCCGTCTTCTTTGCGCACTACGACATCTTGACGCAGCGCCCCACGTCCAGCAACCGCTTCTCTCCCATCGACTACCTGTTCTTGGAGAGCCGCAACAACTTGATTTCCAACCCAGACTTGCGTCCTGAAAAGACCATCGACTACGAGTTGGGCTTCCAGCAGGTGCTGACGAAAACGTCAAGCCTCAAGATCTCTGCGTACTACAAGGAGATGCGTGACATGATTCAGGTGCGCAACTTCACAGGCGCGTACCCACGTCCTTACCGTGCGTTTGGCAACCTCGACTTCGGTACGGTGAAGGGCTTCACTGTGGGCTACGACCTCCGTCGCACGGGCAACGTTCGTTTGAACGCCAACTACACGTTGCAGTTTGCTGACGGTACGGGATCCACCACGCAGACGGCCCTGGCCCTCATCAACGCGGGCTTGCCCAACCTTCGTTCGATCATCCCGTTCAACTACGACCAGCGTCACCGCATTGTGGCCAACGTCGACTACCGCTACGGTTCAGGCGAAGACTACAACGGTCCCATCGCCAACATCGGAGGCAAGGAGCGTCAGTTGTTTGCCAACACCGGTTTGAACTTCATCGCCAACCTCGGTTCAGGCACGCCCTACACGGCGAGCGTGATTCCAACGCCCATCACGGGTGAAATCAGCCCGTCGACGGAAGGATCCATCAACGGAAGCCGCCTGCCATGGCAGTTCAACCTGGACGCGAACTTGGACAAGAACTTCACCATCACGTACGGTGGCGAGGATGAAAAGGCCAAGACAACCAACCTCAACGTCTACCTCTGGATTGGCAACTTGCTGAACACCCGCAACGTGAATAGCGTATACCGCTTCACGGGTGTGACCGACGACGACGGTTACCTCGCAGCTGCACAATACCAGCCCCTCATCAACAGCCAAAACGACCCCGACGCCTTCCGCAACTACTACAGCATGTTTGTGGACAACCCCTTCAACTTGGGATTGCCGCGTACTGTGCGTCTTGGTGTCAAGTTTGACTTCTGATCATGCCCCGCAAGAACATGAATCGCATTCTCACATTCTCCGCCCTTTGTTTGATGGCCTCCACCGCGTGGGGCTACAAATACGTGGGCGCCGGAACCCCCGGTGAAACCGCCGGCAGCAACACCCAGCCCGCTCTGCGCGCTGCGGCATGTGCACCGGCCACTGGCCTGCGCGACCTCGAATGGAACAACGTTCGCGCGTTGATTGAAACCGGTGGATCGCTCTGGCAAGACCGCGCGACGAGCCAAGCCTCTTACGAGGTGCCCAAAGGCGGTGGGGTCAGCTCCATCTACGCGGGTGCGCTCTGGATGGGTGGCATCAGCCCTGACCAACAGCTCAAGCTCGCTGCATTGACCTTCCGTGGGCGCGGAAACGACTACTGGACCGGTCCTCTGACCAACGACGGCTCAGCTGAAATCAGCGCCGAGGTCTGCAACGAGTACGACGAGTTCTTTGTGTCAACGCGTTCTGACGCTCAACGTCACCGTCAATACTTCGACGCGGTGGCCGCTGGAACCGTCGACGAGGAGTTCCCCGAAGGCTACGCCCTTCCCTCCTACTTCCGCGACTACCCCGCGCACGGCAACACGGAAGCCAACCAGGACTACTACCTCGCACCTTTTAAGGATTACGACGGCGACGGCTTCTACTCTCCTGACAACGGAGACTACCCTTGGTACGATTTCCTCCAAGAGATCGATTGCAAAAACCGGAAGCGTGAAGACCTCGTTCCGCTCTACGGCGACCGGAACTTCTACTGGATCTTCAACGACAAAGGCAACGTTCACTCCGAGTCTCAGGGTGAGCCCATCGGCATGGAAATCCGTGCACAGGCGTTTGCCTTCTCGACCAACGACGAGGTCAACAACATGACCTTCCACAACTACGTCCTCATCAACCAAGGCACGCAAACCTTGGCCAACACCTACTTCGGGGTGTGGGTGGACGCAGACGTGGGAACGGCAACCGACGACTACGTGGGATGTGACGTTCAGCGTGGTTTGGGCTACAGCTACAACGGCGACGCTGTGGATGAGCCTTCTTCCAGCTCTCAAGGCTACGGGGAAAACCCACCAGCCGTGGGCATCGACTTCTTTGAAGGCCCCTACCAAGACGCGGACAGCATCGACAACCCGCTCACCACCAACTTCTCCAACGCGGTGGATTCCTTGGGCATTCCCTACGACGGCATCGGCATCGGCTACGGCGATGGCATCGTCGACAACGAGCGCTTCGGCATGCGTCGATTTGTCTACTACAACAACAGCGGAAACCAAATCAACGGCGAACCTTCCACTCCCCTTCACTTCTACAACTACATGAACGGGATTTGGAAGAACGGCCAAAAGATGGCGTACGGTGGCGACGGCGTGAGCGCGGCCACAGGAGCCAACTTGGAAGTGGAAGCCGACTACATGTTCCCAGGTGACACGGACCCCTTCAACTGGGGAACCGGTGGAGCTGCTGTGGATCCATGGACGGAGGTCACGTCGGGCAACCCCCCTGCCGACCGTCGTTTCATTCAGGCGGCAGGTCCCTTTACGTTGGAACCAGGCGACTACAACAACATCACCATGGGTGTGGTGTGGGCTCGTGCCACTGCAGGCGATCCAGAAGAAAGCGTGAAGCTCATGCGCATCGCTGACGACAAGGCTCAAGCGTTGTTCGACAACTGCTTCGAGATTGTGTCTGGTCCTGACGCACCGGATGTGACGGTCCAAGAACTCGAGAACGAGTTGATCTTGTACTTGACCAACGACAACCCGTTGTCCAACAACTACCGCGAGGACTACACCCAATTCGACCCAGGAATTCCCAAGTTTGACATCAACGGCAACTTGTACGACAGCTTGAGCCGTTCGTACACGTTTGAGGGATACCAGATTTACCAGCTTGCCAACAGCGAAGTGTCCCCTGCCGACCTCGGCGACATTGACCAGGCGCGTCTCATCTTCCAGTGTGACGTGGCGAACGACATCGATGTCGTGGTGAACTACATCCAGGACAACGAGATGGGCTTGGCGGTTCCCACGTTGATGGCCAATGGCGAGAACGAAGGCGTGTCGCACAGCTTCCGCGTGACGAAGGACGTCTTTGCGCAAGGCGACAACGCCTTGA
>WTJL01000048.1 GCA_011524845.1 Flavobacteriales bacterium
GGTCGAGGGGGTGGGCCAGCCATTGCTCCATCTCCCCGTCGCTGATGCCTTTGGGAAGGGGAGTGGTGGTGGGGGTTTGGCTCCAAGCGCTCACGCTGAGGGCCATCGCGATCACCCCGGTGGAGGTGAGACGCACGATGCGTTGCAGGTTCATGGTCGAAAGGTAAGAAGGGGTCGAGCCAAGGACGCGGCAGTCGAGGTGCAGGTTGCGTCAGTCCAAGGTCAAATCGACGACCCCGCCCATGGGGCAAAAGACCGAGTCGAGGTGGGTGCTGTCTGCACACGACCAAAACCGGCGGTGCAGAAGCCACGTGTCGCCTGTCACATAGCACGTCGCATTCTCGGTCTCTCCATACCCGACGGCTTGCCAGTCGGTGTCGCAGGTCCAACGGACGTCGGAGGCGGCCCCGGCCACTTCCCTTGGCGTCCACTTGTAGATGACGTCGAATCCAGGACAAGGTGAGTTGTCGTTGACGATGTCTGCCGTCACCCGGCACTGCGGCATGACCGCCACGTCCACGACGTTGGGGGTGCCGTCGGTCCACAGGTCTTCGGGATTGAGTTCGACGATTTCGTCGAAACACCCTTCCTGTTCCACACGCACCCGAATGGCCAACACATTGCTTCGCGTGGTGGTCAAGGTCACCACGCCCGTGGCGTCCGTGGTTTGGCGTTCAATCTCCGTGAAAAAGGAATTGAGCACGCCGTTGGTGAGGCGCTGCTCTTCAAGCACGACCGTGGCGCCTTCCTCGGGGACGTCCGGTTGGGCCCACTGAATGGCATGGACCTCCACGACGATGTCTTGGCCTTCCGGATCGCATCCGGTCCAGCCGAGGACCAGCATTGCGGCGAGGGCCCAACCCAACAACAGATGTGGCGAGAAACGGCTCATCCGATGACGTCGAGCTTGGCGAATTTCAGGAGGAGCTGCTTTTGGCCCACAGAAGGGAAGTAGACGGTCGCCTTCTCGTTGGGCGCGGAGCCCTCGAGGGCGACGACCTTGCCCTTGCCAAACTTGGCGTGCATGACGGTGTCACCCACCCCAATCACGGCCACGCCTCCTCCAGACGACGGAGGGGTCGCAGGGGCGGTGGCGCCCGAAGAGGTGGACGGGGGAGGAGGTGTGGATTTGGCCGCCTCTTTCATGCTGGACCATTTGCCGGGCCGGGAAGGAGGCTTGGGCGCAGCTTTGCTGGCCAAGCGCCCAAACGACCGAGGTGCCGATCCCGTCGGCATTTGACGGAACTGTGAACGGGCCTGCGCAAAGTCCACAGGACCGCGAGAACTCGGTGCGTTCTGGGGCAGGGTGATGCAGTCCTCGTCGATTTCTTCCAGGAACCTACTCGGGTCGCCTTGCGTCACCTGTCCCCACTTGAAACGCGTCAGGGCGTACGACAAGGTGCAGGTGACTTCGGCACGCGTAAGGGCCACGTAGAACAGACGGCGCTCTTCTTCCAACTCCGCCCGGCTTTCCATGGCCATCTGAGACGGGAACAGCTGTTCCTCCAATCCCACGATGTGCACGTGCTTGAACTCCAGTCCCTTCGCGGCGTGCACCGTCATGAGGTTGACCTTGTTGTCGTCTTCGTCGTCGTTGTCCGCGTCGGTGAGGAGCGCCACGTCAATGAGGAAGTCGGACAGGCTTTGGGCTTCTTCGTTGAGCGGATTCTCGACAAAGCCTTGAAGGGCATTCAGCAATTCCTGCACGTTCTCGTACCGTGCCACCCCTTCGGGGGTCTTGTCTGAATACAAAGCGTGGACCAACCCGGACCGCTTGGCAATGGCCAAACCCACGGCGTGGGCATTGGCTTGGTTGGCTTCTGCAGAAAACGCTGCAACCATGCCCACGAAGTCGCTCAGCTTCTTCCATGCCGCACCCTTCAATGGCGCAGGCGGCATGCCGTCCTCGGGGTGAAGGGCTTGCCAGAGGCTGATTTCTTCCCCGGCGGCGTAGGCGATCAACTTGTCCATGGACGTCTTGCCGATGCCGCGGGCGGGGTAGTTGACCACGCGCTTGA
>WTJL01000188.1 GCA_011524845.1 Flavobacteriales bacterium
TGATGCCGAGCATGTCGTGCAACACCAGCACCTGCCCGTCGCAATCTGCACCGGCGCCAATCCCGATGGTGGGACAGTCGACGGCTCGGGTCACTTCGCCTGCCAACGTGGCGGGGATTTTCTCGAAGACAATGCTGAAACACCCAATCTCTGCGAGCATTTGGGCGTCTTCTTTCAAGCGCAACGCTTCTTCCTCTTCCTTGGCCCGAACGGTGTAGGTGCCAAACTTGTAAATGCTTTGCGGCGTCAGTCCCAAGTGTCCCATGACGGGAATGCCAGCGGACAAAATGCGCTCAATGCTTTCCCGCACTTCGCGGCCACCTTCGAGCTTCACAGCGTGGGCGCCGCTCTCCTTCATGATGCGGATGGCGCTGTTCAAGGCTTCTTTGGAGTTGCCCTGGTACGTTCCGAAGGGGAGGTCCACCACGACCAGCGCGCGCTTGGCTGCACGAACCACGGCTTGGGCGTGGTAAATCATTTGGTCGAGGGTGATGGGAAGGGTGGTTTCGTGACCCGCCATCACATTCGACGCGCTGTCGCCCACAAGGATGATGTCCACCCCTGCTTGGTCCACCACGGTGGCCATGGTGTAGTCGTAGGCCGTGAGCATGGCGATCTTCTCACCGCTTTGCTTCATTTCATGCACCACTTGGGTCGTGATGCGCTTGGCGTCTTTGTGCACTGACATGCCGCGAAGGTACGGCTCAGACCAAACGCCGAAACGTGAAATTCATCCTCGGCTCCGTCACCTTGGCGCGCTTCGGAACGCTGTGTTCGTGCACGTCTTGCAGGTGTTCCATGACAAGCACGTCGCCGTGGTGGAGATCGAGGTTCCAAACGTGTTGGGTGCGACGGTCGCGAACCTTGAACGTACGGGTGGCCCCCAAGCTGAGGCTGGCGATGCTGGCAGGATCGATTTCAGGTTCGTTGTCTCGGTGCCAGCCCATGCTGTCCTGACCGTTGCGGTATCCATTGACCAACACGCCATTGTAGGTGCTGCCAGTCATTTTGCTGACGCGCCGGGTCAATGCGTCGATGGGGCCTTCCAGGGGATGAGCCGGCCAGCGCACGTTAGCGTAGCCGTATGCCGGGCCCCACCACGCGGTGAGGCGTGGCTCTTTGTGCCACCGGCCAAACACTTGAATGTCGTTGTGGGACCATCCCGCTGGGCTGGTTTGGACATGGTCCCACCAACCCTCAAGAGACTCGTCGCTCAAGGCGTTCCGCTCGATCCAGCAGCGTGCCCGTTGGCCTGAGTCCAGCAATTCATCGACGACCATCTCGCGACCATCGGTGTGGAACAGGTTCATTGTGCCCTCAGCCATGCACGACGGTCGGGTGAACGCACGCCGAATAGACGGCGACATACAAGACGCCGGAAAGGCGTCCAATAGAGTCATTGCTCAAGCAGATCAAGACGTCGGAGGCTCTTGGTCGGGAGAAGGCGCCTTCATGGGGCCGTCTCCGACGTTGCCATGGGCATCGTCAGGTCGAGGTTGGGTCACGTCGCGGACGTTGGAAAAATCCTTGGACTTGGGCCGGTCGTCTGCCAAAATCTCGCGTTGAATGTCCTCTGTGGCGTTGCGAAAGGTGCGCACGGCCTGGCCCATGGTTTTGGCCAACGAAGGAATGCCCTTGGCCCCGAAGAGCAGCAAGTACACCGCGAAAATGAAAATGACTTCTGTGGCCCCCATGAAATCCCAAAAGTACATCAGCCCCAACACAAAAGCGGGGCCCCTCAGAGCCCCGCTTCGTTCATCCGTTCAAGGATGCATCAGTCGTATTCCGTTCCCCAAACCAGGAGGAGGTCCATGAGGTCGATGATTTGGACCAAACCGTCGCCGTTGAAGTCGGGACAGGGCTGGTAGCTGCACGTACCGTTGTCCACGTTGGCGAGCGGATCAAAGTTCACGGCGGCGGCGTCCGTGCACCCTGGGAACAAGCAAACTCCGGTGTCCACGTCCGCATTGGGGTCGTAGTTCATGGCCCAAGCGTACGAACAGCCCTC
>WTJL01000028.1 GCA_011524845.1 Flavobacteriales bacterium
GGAAGTTTTCGATGTCGTACTTGACGTTCCGGATGGGCGTGAAGATGCTGTCAATGGCAATGGTGCCGAGGGGAGCGTCTTCGCGCTTGTTTTCGGCTGCGGGCACGTAACCACGTCCCTTGCCGATGGTCACCACCAAGTTCAATTCCACCGAATCGTCCATGTTGCAAATGACCAAATCGGGGTTCATCACCTGGAATGCAGACGTGAACTTGCCGAGGTCACCCGCAGTGAAGGTGCTTTGGCCCTTCACCGTGATGGACACGGTTTCTTGGTCGGTGTCTTCGATGTGACGACGGAACCGAACCTGCTTGAGGTTCAAAATGATTTCGGTCACATCCTCCACGACACCTTTGATGGTGGAGAACTCGTGCTCCACGCCCTCCGCACGGAGAGACGTGATCGCAAAACCTTCGAGAGAAGAGAGCAAGATGCGGCGGAGCGCATTGCCCACAGTCAATCCAAAACCAGGCTCCAGGGGACGGAATTCGAACTTGCCGTTGTAGTCCGTCGAGTCGAGCATGATGACCTTGTCAGGCTGCTGAAAATCGAGAATGGCCATAGTCTACTAGGTTTGGGGTTTTACTTCGAGTACAATTCGACAATCAACGACTCCTTAATGTTCTCTGGAATCTGGTCGCGAGAAGGAATGTTGATCATCGTGCCACTGAGGGACTTGCCGTCCCAGCTGAGCCAATCGTGCTTCTGGTTGTTGTTGCTCAAAGAAGAAGTCACCACTTCGAGGGACTTGCTCTTTTCGCGCACACCCACCACATCGCCTTCACGCAAACGGTAAGAAGGGATGTTCACGACGGAACCGTTCACAGTGATGTGACGGTGCGACACCAACTGACGGGCGCCACGACGTGTGGGGGCAATGCCCAAACGGTACACGATGTTGTCCAAGCGACGCTCGCACAACTGGAGAAGGATCTCACCAGTGATGCCTGACTTCGCGTTGGCCGCCTTGAACATGTTCGAGAACTGCTTCTCGAGGATGCCGTAGGTGTACTTGGCCTTTTGCTTCTCCGCCAACTGGACAGAGTACTCAGACTCTTTCTTGCGACGACGGGTGTTGCCGTGCTGGCCTGGGCCGTAAGGACGGCGCTCGAGCGCCTTGTCTGGGCCAAAAATCGCTTCCTTGAAGCGACGGGTAATCTTGGATTTGGGTCCGCGGTAACGTGCCATATCTCTAGTTCTTTCTGTTCAACAACGATTAAACGCGACGACGCTTTGGAGGGCGGCACCCGTTGTGTGGAAGTGGGGTCACATCCACAATTTCCGTGACTTCAATGCCCATGTTGTGCAGGGTACGGATGGCGCTTTCGCGGCCTTGTCCAGGACCTTTCACAAACACACGCACTTTCTTCAAGCCAAACTCCATGGCTTCCTTGCCACAATCCTCGGCCGCACACTGTGCAGCGTAAGGTGTGTTCTTCTTGGAACCACGGAATCCCATCTTGCCTGCGCTTGACCAGGAAATCACTTGACCGGTGTTGTTGGTCAGTGAGATGATGATGTTGTTGAAAGACGAGTGGATGTGGGCCTCGCCCTGCGCTTCCACTTTGACTTTCTTCTTCTTTTTGACGGATTTAGCCATCGTCGTTGAATTTGGAGGTAATCGGCCCCTCGGGACCCAAAAATCTCAGACTGCTGTCTGGAGGTTATTTCTTCTTGTTTGCAACTGTCTTGCGTCGGCCCTTACGGGTGCGCGAATTGTTCTTCGTGCGTTGTCCGCGCAATGGAAGGCCATTCCGGTGACGGATGCCTCGTTGGCAGCCGATGTCCATGAGGCGCTTGATGTCCTGAGAGACCTCAGAACGCAGTTCACCTTCCACCTTAAAGCCAGTGGCGATGGCGGAACGAATGGCCCCAACTTCGTCGTCAGACCATGTTTCCACTTTTTTGTTCTCGTCCACACCAGCTTCAGCCAAGACCTTTGCAGCACGGCTGCGGCCAATGCCATAGATGTAAGTCAGTGCAATAACTCCGCGCTTGTTGC
>WTJL01000029.1:0-3232 GCA_011524845.1 Flavobacteriales bacterium
AGGAAGTCGCGTCGTTGTTCTCCTCACTCGGGGTCTTGACCACCGAGGAACTCCATGCCCGTCAAGAGGTGGAGTACGAGAACTACATCATGAAGCGTCAGATCGAGGCGCGCATTGCAGGAGACATGGCCACCAACATCGTGCTCCCTGCAGCCATTGCCTACCAAAACATGCTCATCGAAAACATCAGCGGCTTGACAGACGTCTTCGGCAAGGATGCCAAGGCGATGACAGCTGGCCAACGCGAAGTGCTCGCAGAAGTTTCAGAGTGTGTGAGCAAGCTGCACGCCTCAGCCTCGCGCTTGCGCGGTGAGCGTTCCAAAATCAACAAGATTGACGACATCGCGAAGCGCGCTGTGAAGTACGGTTCAGTGGTCACCCCGCTCATCGAAGAGGTTGGAACCCACTGTGCCCGCTTGGAGCAATTGGTGGACAACGAGATTTGGCCTTTGCCCAAATTCCAGGAAATGTTGTTCACGCGCTGAGTCGATTCGTCCCGCGCACCGGTCGATTCACCATCGGCTGTTCGAGAAATGGAAAAGGCGTCTCCTCAAGGGGGCGCCTTTTTTCGTTACTTTCACACCTTGATTCACCAAGCCTAATTTGGAATGCCTACCAACCTGCAAGCATCCGTGGCCCGCTTGAGTGCCACCTTCCTGTTTTTCTTGATCGCAGCCTCTGCTGCCTTCGCCCAAAGTGACTTGACCCTCGAAGCGGACCAAGCGTTCGAGCGCCGTGGTTACCACGAAGCCGCCCGCGAATACGTGGCGCTTTACGCCAAGGTCAAGTCCGACGTCCAATTGAAAGCGTACTGCGCGTTTCAAGCGGGCGAGTCTTACCGTCTGCATCACGAGCCAGCCATGGCGACCGAGTGGTATGACAAGGCCATTGGTTTGAAGTACGGAGACCGCGACAACATGGTGTTCCTCGTGTACGGCGACGCCTTGCGCGATCAGGAAGCCTACGACGAAGCCATTGAGATGTACGCCCGTTACCAAAGCGCCGGGGGAGATTCCAACGTCGCAGAGGACCGCATTGAAAAGGCAGACCTCGCAGCCATCATGATCGAAGAGCCAGAGAGCCGCTACATCGTGGAGCCCATGGTGCTGTTGAACTCGGCGTCCTACGACTTTTGTCCCACGTTCACAGGAAAGGACCAGGACGAATTGGTGTTTGCCTCGTCGCGTGAGTCTTCCACGGGAACGGACGAAGATCCCATCACGGGTCAGTCGTACATGGACTTGTTCCACAGCGACCTCGACAAAAAGGGCCGTTGGAGCGAGCCAGAGCCGCTCAGCAACACCATCTGCACGCCGCACAACGAAGGCGGTGCCTGCTTTGACAGCAAAGGGAAGACCATCTACTTCACCCGTTGCATGGACATGGACGGCTCCAACTTGGCGTGCGACATTTTCTTCGCCAAGAAGCAGGGCAACGGCTACGGCGCGTCCATGGCGTTGGGCTTGATCAACCGCGACGAGAACGACAGCTCTCAGGTGGGACACCCCACGCTTTCGCCAGACGACAACATCTTGATTTTCGCCTCGGACATGCCTGGCGGATTTGGAGGCAAAGACTTGTGGTACGTGGAGGCTGTGGACGGTTCGTTCGCAGGATCCATTCCTCAAAACCTCGGCTCGGCCATCAACACGGCGGGCGACGACATGTTCCCGCACTACCGTGACAACGGCGACCTGTACTGGTCGACCAACGGTCGCGAAGGGTTGGGATCCTTGGACATTTGGAAAGCCGAAGGCCGCGAGGGCAAACTTGCCTTTGCCGAGCCCACGGCATTGCCTTACCCTTTGAATTCGTCCTCTGACGATTTCGCCATTGCGTTCCGCGATGGCGCGGAGGAAGGCATGTTCACGTCCAACCGCGTGGGCGGCAAAGGGGTGGACGATTTGTACTCCTTCAAGTTGCCTCCACTGGAGTTCTGCTACCAAGCCTACGTGTACGACTACGACACGGGCATGCCTTTGTCAGGTGCGACTTTGACGCTCGAGTCCAACGACGGTTCGTCCAACGCATTCACAACCGATTCTGAAGGCGAGTTGTCCTTGTGCGAAGGCGAAATCGGAGAGAACACGACCTTCAACGTCGACGTGGCCTTTGAGGGATACATCGGCACTGGCGATTTGGTGACCACCGCCGGATTGACAGAGTCCACAACGCTGGCGCGCGAGTACCTGTTGAAGGAGATTGTCCTCAACAAGGAATACGACATGCCCGTGGTGCTGTACCCCTTGGGCAGCGCCGAGTTGTTGGTGGACGAGAGTGTGAATTCCGCCGACTCCTTGAACTACCTCGTGGACTTGTTGGAACGCAACGAGAACTTGGTGATTCAGCTGGAGGCGCACACCGACAGCCGTGGCGGCGCTTCTGCGAACAAGAAGCTGAGCCAGGACCGCGCTGAGACGTGCGTGAACTACCTCGCAGAAAAGGGCATCGCTTCCGAGCGCATGGTGCCTGTGGGATACGGAGAAGAAGCGTTGCTGGTGAGCGACGCGGAAATCAACCGCATGCCTGCGAACGACCGCGAGCGCGCCCACCAGCGCAACCGTCGCACGGTCTTCAAGATCATCCGTTTCGACTACAAGCCGGGCGAATAAACCGTGAGCGACGCGAGATATGCAGCACGCGGCGTGTCCGCGGGCAAGGAAGAGGTGCATGCCGCCATCGAAGGCATTGACAAAGGGCTTTTTCCCAAGGCATTTTGCAAGATTGTTCCCGACCATTTGACGGGGAGCGAGGAGCACTGCGTGGTGATGCACGCAGACGGAGCCGGGACCAAGTCCTCTCTGGCGTACATGTACTGGAAGGAAACGGGA
Source organism: Flavobacteriales bacterium (assembly GCA_011524845.1). Classification (GTDB taxonomy): domain Bacteria; phylum Bacteroidota; class Bacteroidia; order Flavobacteriales_D; family Sanyastnellaceae; genus UBA11663. The sequence continues at coordinate 2,832 of WTJL01000029.1, forward strand.
GACGTTTCCGTGTGGCGAGGCATCGCACAGGATGCCCTCATCATGAATGTGGACGACCTGTTGTGCGTGGGGTGCACGGGGCCGATTTTGGTGTCGAGCACCATTGGCCGCAACAAACACCTCGTGCCTGGAGAGGTCATCAAGGAAATCATTCAAGGCACGGAATCGTTGCTGGCCGATCTGCGAGCGCAAGGCTTGGACATTCGGTCCACGGGCGGAGAAACGGCGGATGTTGGCGATCTGGTCCGCACCATCATTGTGGATTCCACAGTGGTCGCACGGATGCGACGCGATGAAGTGATCGACAACGGCCGCATTGCAGCGGGCAACGTGGTGGTGGGCTTGGCCAGTTTTGGACAGGCCACGTACGAATCGACCTTCAACGGCGGCATGGGCAGCAA
>WTJL01000029.1:3332-5735 GCA_011524845.1 Flavobacteriales bacterium
ATGGCATGGTGCATTGTTCAGGCGGAGCCCAAACCAAGGTGCTGCACTTTTTGAACCCTGGATTGCACGTGGTGAAGGACAACATGTTCGACATCCCCGTGCTGTTTGACACCATTCAGAAGGAGTCGGGCACCTCGTGGGAAGAGATGTACAAGGTCTTCAACATGGGGCACCGCCTGGAAGTCTACACAGACGAGGCCACGGCCCAGGAGATCATCCGGACCAGCGAGTCGTTTGGCATTCAAGCCCAAATCATCGGCCGTGTGGAGGCCGTCGACGGCGAGGCCAAGGTCACCGTGGAGGGGCCTCACGGAACGTTCACCTACACCTGATTCATGGCGCTGGACCGCGAAGCCATTGGCGGTTGGGTGACCAAACTTCAAGGCATAGCTGACCGCTTTGCCGAGGTCGAGAAGCGCGTGTCCGATCCGGACGTGGCCGCCGACCAAGAACAGTTCACGGCCTTCATGGTGGAGCACCGCCGGTTGAAGCCCATGGCCGACAAAGCCAAGGAGCTTGTCGAGGCCTTGTCCAATTGGGACGAAGCGTCCGAGTGGGCGTCTTCGGACGATCCAGACATGAAGGCTTTGGGGGCCTCTGAGCTCCCCGGCTTGACTGCTTTTCTTGAGAAGGGGGTAGAGGAGGCCAAATGGATGCTCCTTCCGCACGACGCTGCGGATGACCGGAACGCCATTCTGGAAGTGCGTGCGGGCACGGGAGGAGACGAGGCGGCGTTGTTCGCAGGAGACCTGGTGCGCATGTACCTCAAACACGCGGAGTCGCGCGGTTGGAAGCACACCTGGGTGGGCATGAGTGAAGGCACGGTGGGCGGCTTCAAGGAAGCTGTGATTCGGCTGGAAGGGGAAGGCGTGTTTGGGTGGTTGAAATTTGAACGTGGGGTGCACCGCGTGCAGCGCGTTCCGGCCACGGAGTCGCAGGGAAGGGTGCACACGAGCGCCGCCACGGTGGCGGTGCTGCCAGTGGCCCGAGAGGTCGACGTGGCCTTGAATTTGAACGACGTCCGGAAGGACACGTTCCGAGCGAGTGGAGCAGGCGGTCAGCACGTGAACAAGACGGAAAGTGCTGTGCGTCTGACCCACGTCCCCACGGGCACCGTTGTGGAGTGTCAGGACGGACGCTCCCAGCACCAGAACTACGAGCGCGCCCTCGAGGTGTTGCGCAGCCGCTTGTACGATGCGGCGAGAGAGGCGGCAGAAGCGGAACGGGCGGCGGATCGAAAATCTCAGGTCAGCACTGGAGACAGGAGCGCCAAGATTCGGACGTACAATTTTCCTCAGGGCCGTGTGACCGACCACCGAATTGGATTGACCCTTCATGCCTTGCCGGCCATTTTGGGTGGGGAGCTGGAGGCCGTCATTGAGGCGCTTCATGTCGCGGACCGGGCGGAGCGGTTGAAAAATCTTTGACAACCCGAAGAGGGCAGCGCAGGAATGCGCCTTCAAGAGGCGCTCCTTTTCTGACCTTTGTGCCATGACGTCACCGCGTGTTTCCTCCCGACAACCTGCCACCCAACTCCAAACGGCGGAGGGGTTGTTCCAGGCCATTCGGGCCAAAGGGTCCTACCTGTGTGTTGGACTCGATCCAGACCCTTCTCGCATCCCCGCATCCTTTGGAGAGGGGGTGAGTGGCATGGAGGCTTTTTGCGCGTCCATTGTGTCCGCCACCCAACATGCCGCGGTGGCGTACAAGCCCAATTTGGCGTTTTTCGAGCAGTACGGCTCCGAGGGATGGGCGGCTTTGGAGCGCGTCGTGGCGGCGATTCCGAGCGACGTGCTCGTCATTGCCGACGCCAAACGAGGCGACATTGGAAACACCGCCACGAAGTACGCGAAGGCCATGTTCGACGGGTTGGGGGCAGATGCTGTGACCGTGGCGCCTTACATGGGCCGCGACAGCGTGGAGCCGTTCACCGCGTTTGAGGGCCGTTGGACCATCCTGTTGGCGTTGACGTCCAACCCCGGTGCCGACGATTTTGAATTTCACGGGGACGAGCCGCTGTACAAGGAGGTGCTCCGTAAAAGTCAGGCCTTCCGCGGGGCCGATCGGTTGATGTACGTGGTGGGGGCCACCCGCCCGGAGATGTTCCGGGAGATTCGCGCAGAGGTTCCAGACGCTTTTTTGCTCGTGCCAGGCGTGGGTGCCCAAGGCGGTACGGTGCAGGATGTGGCGAAGCATGGGATGAGCGACACGTGCGGCCTGTTGGTCAACAGCTCCCGAGGCATTTTGTACGCCGGTGGGGTCGAGGCGTCGCGCGAGGAAACGGAACGCGCCGCCGCGACATCGGCAGACGCCCTGGTGGCACAGATGCGCGTCACCTTGGAAGAAAAAGGCCTGCTCTGAGCCAAGCGTGAAATTCACGCTGGCTTTTGCAAAACGCAGGGG
>WTJL01000029.1:5835-8251 GCA_011524845.1 Flavobacteriales bacterium
GCGCTCACGACGTACTTTGTCAATGGAGAATACCGAAACACTTTCAAAGAGGCACGATTGAAACAGGAAGTCGAAAAACTCTCGGACCACGTCATTGTCTGCGGCCTCGGCCGTGTCGGTGACATGGCTGTCCAGGAACTGGTCGACCACAACACCGCAGTCGTGGTGGTGGAAAACGACCCCGAAAAAGCCGAGTGGCTGGGAAGCAAAGGGGTGCTCGTCATTTCTGGCGATGCCACACGAGACGAGAATTTGGCCGACGCGGGCATCACGCGGGCGAAGTCTGTCATCACCACCCTTCCGGACGACGCACAGAATCTTTACGTGGTTCTCGCCGCCCGGGAAATGGCGCCCAACATTCACATCATCAGCCGGGCTTCCATGTCCAACTCCGTGAGCAAGCTTCGCGTGGCCGGTGCCAACAACGTGATCATGCCCGACAAAGTGGGCGGCGCCCACATGGCCTCCTTGGTGGTCATGCCCGATGTGCTTGAATTCCTCGACCACGTCCGCATTCAAGGCGCGGACGCCATCAACCTCGAAGAAATTCCCGTCAACGTCCTGCCGCAAGGACTGAAAGCCTCCACGTTGGGAGAGCTCGATGCCAGAAACCGCGTGGGCGTGAACGTGGTGGGGGTGAAAAAGTCGGACGGCGACTTCATCATCAATCCTGGACGGGACACCCCGCTCGACGACGCGTGCAAGCTGTTTGTGCTCGGCACCGTCGAACAAATCCGAACGCTGAACCGCCTTTTGGGCATTCAGCATCCTCAAGTCTGACTCAATACCCTTACGATGATCCAACGATTGACCCTGCTACTTCTGTCATGCCTGCCACTGCTGGCCCAGGCCCAAGACAGCATCGACGACCGCATCAATGCGGTGATGGAACCTGTCACCAACGCCATCATGAGCGTGATTTTCTTCACGGTGCCCATTGGAGGCGGGATGGAGGTTCCGTTTGTCTTGATCTGGCTGTTGGCGGGTGCATTGATTTTCACCTTGTACAACCGTTTCGTGAACATCACGGCCTTTGGCCACGCTTTGGATGTGGTGCGGGGCAAGTTCGACGATCCCAACCACAAGGGTGAGGTCAGTCACTTCCAAGCACTCACGGCAGCGTTGTCTGGAACGGTGGGCGTGGGCAACATCGCTGGTGTGGCCGTCGCCGTGTCGTTGGGTGGACCCGGAGCGACCTTCTGGATGATTGTGGCAGGCCTGTTGGGCATGAGCTCCAAATTCGTGGAATGCACCTTGGGCACGAAGTACCGTCGGGTCAACGAAGATGGCAGCATCTCTGGAGGTCCGATGTACTACCTGCGCGATGGCTTGGCCAAGCAAAACAAGAAGGGCCTTGGTGCCGTCTTGGCGGCCTTGTTCGCCATTGCTTGCATTGGCGGTTCCTTTGGAGGGGGCAACATGGTCCAAATCAACCAGGCCACCAGCCAGTTGATTGCCGTCACGGGGGGAGAAGCTTCCATTTTCTATGGCAACAGCTGGATTTTTGGCGTCGTCATGGCGGTCATTGTGGCGGCCATCATTTTGGGAGGCATCAAGAGCATTGCCAAAGTCACCGACAAGGTGGTGCCCTTCATGGTTGGCATCTACATCCTCGGAGCCCTGGCTGTCATTTTTGGCAATCTCGGTGAAGTCCCTGCGGCCTTCGGAAAGATTTTCAGCGGTGCGTTCAACAGCGACGCGATGTACGGCGGCCTTGTGGGGGTGCTCATCCAAGGCTTCAAGCGCGCGGCGTTTTCGAACGAGGCAGGCATTGGTTCCGCCTCCATCGCACACAGTGCGGCCAAAACCGACGAGCCTGTGAGTGAAGGCATTGTGGCCTTGCTCGAGCCGTTCATTGACACGGTGGTCATCTGCACCATGACCGCCTTGGTGATTGTCATTTCGGATTACGGCGTGTACGACCAAGCGGGTGTGCTTGCCAGTGCCCAAGCGGGCGAATTGCAAGCCATCAACCTGACCTCATCTGCCTTCAGCCAAACGTTGTCGTGGTTCCCCGTGGTGTTGTCAGTGGCCGTGATTTTGTTCGCCTTGAGCACCATGATCAGCTGGAGCTACTATGGTCTGAAAGCGTGGACCTACCTCTTTGGGGAAACGCGCGCCATGGACATCACGTACAAAGCGTTGTTCTGTGGGTTTGTGGTTGTGGGATCGGCGATCAGCGCGCAAAGTGTGTTTGACTTTGGCGACGCCATGATTTTTGCCATGTGCTTTCCCAACGTGTTGGGATTGTACTTCATGGCCCGTGAGGTCAAGGAAGATTTGGGAGATTACATGCGGAGGGTGAAGAGTGGGGAAATCAAGCGCTACGACTGACAGAAACACCCCGTTTTTTGGGGTGAGACATGCCCAACTCCGTGAATGGGGTTGGGCATGTGTGTTGGTGGGCGCCGCTCTG
>WTJL01000169.1 GCA_011524845.1 Flavobacteriales bacterium
TCGGTGCGGAGGATGCCACAACGCCTGCCGCCCAGCACCCCTCCTCTGTGTGGGGCGCTACGGATGCTACTCTGCAATTCGTGGGTGGTCCTGGTTCGAACGTCGTAGTGGACGACGCAACAGGTGGTGCATGGTACACCCCGTTCCCCGGCATTGATGCTGCTGGATCTCATGCAGCTTTTGCTGGTGAGGACCTGCGCGTCTTGGTGGCTCAATTCACCACAGCCGGCACGATGAGCGGACAACTTCAAGTCCAAGTCTTCGTGGAAGGTGACCAAGGCAACGAATTCCGTGACACCTTGCCCTTGTGCACTGGCGACGGAGAATGCGGTGGTTGCACCGACGAAGATGCTGAGAACTACGATTCTGAGGCGCTTTACGACGACGGTTCTTGCCTGTATGGTGTGCCCGGCTGTACCGATGAAACAGCCTGCAACTACAACGCCGAAGCCACGAACGACGATGGCTCTTGTGAATACATCGCCGAAGGTGCATGCGACTGTGCCGGCAACGTGCTCGACGAGTGCGGTGTGTGTGGCGGTGAAGGCATCGCCGAAGGTGCTTGTGACTGTGACGGCAACGTGCTCGACGAGTGCGGTGTGTGCGGTGGCGACGGCATCGCCGAAGGTGCATGCGACTGTGACGGCAACGTGCTCGACGAGTGCGGTGTGTGTGGTGGATCAGGTGTGGATGCCGACATGGATGGCATCTGCGACGACATCGACGACTGCGTAGGCGAGTACGACGCTTGCGGAATCTGCAACGGCCCCGGCGCCATCTACGATTGTGGATGTGAAGGCATCGCGGAAGGCGCATGTGACTGCGATGGCAACGTGCTCGACGAGTGCGGTGTGTGCGGTGGCGACGGCATCGCGGAAGGTGCGTGTGACTGCGACGGCAACGTGCTCGACGAGTGCGGTGTGTGCGGTGGCGAAGGCATCGCGGAAGGCGACTGCGACTGTGACGGAAACCAGCTCGACGCCTTGGGCGTGTGTGGCGGTGACTGCACTGCTGACGCCGATGCCGATGGCATTTGCGACGACGTTGACGAGTGCGTTGGCGAATACGACGAGTGCGGCATCTGCAACGGTCCCGGTGCGACCGGCGACTGCGGTTGCGACGGCATCGCAGAAGGCGATTGCGACTGTGACGGAAACCAGCTCGACGCCCTCGGTGAGTGCGGTGGAGACTGTGCGGCCGACGCAGACGGCGACGGCATCTGTGACGACGAAGACGATTGTGTCGGTGCATACGACGAATGCGGCGTGTGCAACGGTGATGGCATTGGCGAAGGCGAGTGCGATTGCGACGGCAACGTGATTGATGCGTTGGGTGAATGCGGCGGAGGATGTGCTGCAGACGCCGACGCGGACGGCATTTGTGACGATGTGGACCCATGTGTGGGTGAGATCGACGAGTGCGGCATTTGCAACGGTCCTGGCGCCGTGTACGACTGCGGATGTTCAGACATTCCAGCCGGCGACTGCGACTGCGAAGGCACGGAATTGGATGCCATCGGCGAGTGCGGCGGTGACTGCAACGCTGACGCGGATGCCGACGGCATTTGCGACGACGAAGACGACTGCTTGGACGTGAACCAAAACGGCACCTGCGACGACGAAGAAACAGGTGACGATTGCTTCCACGACAGCGACGACGACGGCATCGTGGACTGCGAAGATTCTTGCCCATTTGGTGACTTCGACAACGACGGCATCTGTGACGCCGAGGACCCATGTGTGGGTGTGGTCGACGTCTTGGGCATTTGCAACGGCCACTGTTTCTTCAACGTGGACGGTGACTTCATTTGTGACGATGTGGACAACTGCATTGACACGGAAGCTTGCAACTACAACGATCCTTCCAACGGTGAGTGCTTGTACCTCGACACCTGCGGTGTCTGTGGAGGTCCTGGCGACGTGTACGAGTGCGGCTGTGCCGACATTCCTGCCGGCGACTGCGACTGTGAGGGCAACCAGCTCGACCAGTGCGGCGTGTGCGGTGGAGACGGCACGTCTTGCCTCGGCTGCATCGACGCGGAAGCTTGCAACTACGACGAGACTGCCACCATCGACGATGGCTCTTGCTACTTCGCCGACCAGTGTGGCGTGTGCGACGGTGACGGCACCTCTTGCTTGGGTTGCATTGACGCGGAAGCCTGCAACTACGACGAGACTGCCACCATCGACGATGGCTCTTGCTACTTCGCCGACCAGTGTGGCGTGTGCGACGGTGACGGAACATCTTGCCTCGGTTGCACCGACAGCGGAGCATGCAACTACGACGAGACAGCCACCATCGACGACGCGTCTTGCTTGTACCTTGACGAGTGCGGCGAGTGTGGTGGAGAAGGCACCCTCGGTTGCACGGACGAAATGGCCTGCAATTTTGACGCCGACGCCGACTGCGACGACGAGTCTTGCCAGTACAACGACGCGTGCGGCAACTGCGGCGGAGACGCCTACGCAGGTTGCACCGATGAAATGGCCTGCAACTACGACGCTGGTGCAGGATGCGACGACGAGTCTTGCTTGTACTTGGACGAGTGCGGCGAATGCGGCGGTGAGGGAACCCTCGGCTGCACAGACGCAGAAGCCTGCAACTACGATGCGGACGCTGACTGTGACGACGAGTCTTGCTTGTACAACGACGTCTGCGGAAACTGCGACGGCGACGCGTACGCTGGTTGCACCGACCCTGCAGCCTGCAACTACGACGCAGGAGCAGGTTGCGACGACGGTTCTTGCTTGATGACCGACTGCATGGGCAACTGTGGCGGTGGCATCTTCCCTGAAGGATGTCAGTACCCTGAGTCTGAGCTCTACGGTCGCGAATTGGCGGTGTTCTCTGAGTGCGAAAGCGGCTTCGAAAACGGAAGCGTGGTGGTGCTCGAATCCAACAACACCATTGTTCAGTACGCCGACGGTGCTTCCCTCGTGGTGGGTACTTGGTCTTACGACGAGTGCCTCTGCGCAGCAGGCATGGACGCGTTGCTCATCGACCTCTACTTGCCACTCGATTGCGAAGCATTCCAGTTGGCAGTGGACGGTGACGGTGTCATCAGCCAGAACGACCTCGACGAATGCGATTGCGGCGTCGAAATCATCGACAACGAAGAGTACTTCTGCTCCATCGACTTCTTGGACGATCTCGAAGAAGAAGTGTCTGTGGAATGTGCAGAAGACCTCCCCACAGGTTGCGACCCTGAGTTCGCTGCCGTGGACACGTGCACGGATGAAATCTTGGTGTGTGCCTTCAACGACGGCATGACCGGATACACGACCTACGACGTGATCACTGCTGAAGGCCCTGGCGCCGACGCAGCGATTCGCATCTACGGTTTGAGCGCTCAGACCGACTGCTTGAGCGACTACTTCGTGGAAGACGAAGCCAACCCCTTGACGTTGTCTGTCTTCAGCAACGGAACGGCTCGTTTGACGGGTGTGGTTCACAACGACGTGACCCCCTCGATCACCTACGCAGTGGACATGCAGTTCAACCACGGCCAAGACGCCGACGAGTGGTTGGCTGAAAGCCCTGCCCACGGTCTCTTGACCAACTGGCAGTGCGACATCGATCCTGCAGCGATTGACGTGTACGACATGGTGAACACGCTCTCACGCCTCACGCGTTTGGACGAAAGCCATGAAGGAGAAGTCATCTTCTTGAACCACATGCCTGTGTCTCTCAACAAGCGTTTCCAGCTTGGTGTGGGAGGAAACAACCACAACTGCAACGACGGCTTCGGCGGTTGGTTCGGTTGGGAAGGTGTGTTCAACGGTGAGCCTGTGGCCGGTTTCTCTGGCGACGTGATTGCCGATGTGACCAACCCTGTGTTCTTCGACACCTTCTGCGGAGACGAGTTTGTTCAGGCCACGTACGGTGTGTTCAACCTCGCCGAAAACTCTGCCGAGACGGTGACCCAGACGTTCTCTGTGAACGACACGCAAGCGCCTGAGTTTGTGTCTTGCCCTGAGGACATCAGCATCGAATTGTCTGCCCTCGAGTGCGGCAGCTTCGACGCCATTGACGCCATGTTCCCCGTCCCCTGCTTGGAGACCACGGACAACTGCGCCAACTGGGATCCGATGTACGAAGGTTGCAACGAGCCAGCGAACGCTTGCGGCTCTGTGACATTCACTCAGATCAACAGCCAGATCGACGACTGCCCCTTCATCATGGTGGTGGAGCGTCAGTGGGTGGCCAACGACGGTTTCAACACGACGGTTTGCACACAGACCATCACAGTGACCGACACAGAAGGTCCAACCTTCACGGCCAACGTTGAAGACACCTTGTCTTGCGACGACTTGAACGAAATGAAGGCCACTGCCGACGATTGTTCTGGTGTGGTGAGCTTGACGTTCACCCAAGACTTGCAGAGCGGCACATGCAGCAACCCTGGCAGCGTGTCTCGTACCTACACCGCCATTGACGGTTGTGGCAACGTGACCACGTTCGACCAGATCCTCAACGTGATCGACGAAGAAGCACCTGTGGTGATGGCTTCTGAGGTCTTTGTGGACTGCGACGCCTACAGCTCTTCTGAATTGTACCCACTCATCATCACCGACTGCGCGCTTCGCGAGTGGACGGAAGGTGAAGACGGCGTTTGGACTTCAACGTTCAACGAGAACTGGTCCACCATCTACGACGACATCAACTCTCCAGTGGAGGTCGAGTGGACGGACTCTATGCCAGTGTTGGGCGAGGGCACGTGCTACACGGTGACCCGTACGGTGACAGCCACAGACAACTGCGGCAACGCCACCACGATGAGCTACCCCATCAACATCAGCGACACCACTGCCCCTGTCATCACAGCAGCGCCTGTGTTGAACATTGAGTGCAGCGCTTACTTGGGAGACAGCTTCCAAGGCGACGATGTGGTTTCTTACGCAGTGACTGCTCCTAGCGGAAACGGCGTGGGATCCTCTGTGGAGATCAGCGACGAATCCAACGATTGGTTTGGCCAAACGTCATTCCAGGTGGAAGACGATTGCACATTCAACGACCTCTACGCCGCTGGCGGAGGAGCCGTGTCTGTGACTTGGCAGGACGAATACACAGAAGGTGAAACCTGTGCCGGTGCAGTGTACACACGTACCTACACAGCCACAGACGCATGCGGCAACTCTGCCTCTGCCACCCAAACTGTGATCATCGTCGACAACTCTGCGCCTACGTGGAACGAAGGCTTCTACATGGAAGTCGTCGCGTGCGAAGACGCAACGGAAGAGTTGATGAACGACGCGAGCCACTTGCCTCTGTACGAAGCCATGGACAACTGCGACGACGACCTCGAATACACGGTCTCTGCAGTGTTGACCAGCGGCGGATGCATCGGTTCTTGGCACCGGACGTGGACGGCCACGGACGACTGCGACAACGCTTCTCAGTTCGAGCAGACCATCATGGTCTACGACAGCATCGCACCTGAGTTTGTCTACTTCCCTGCGGACACCGTGATGGAAGTGAACAGCTTCTGCGACGCCAACTACATCGTGGAAGTGACCGGTGGTGAGCCAACGGCACAAGACAACTGCGACATCTGCTTCGACCAAAACCTCGAGATCTCCTACGTGGAGGTGACGAGCGTGGATTGCGGTGAAGACGCAGCAAGCGGATCACGCACCGTGACCCGCACGTGGACGGTGACCGACCAGTGTGGCAACTCTACGTCACGCGACCAGGTCATCACGATCGAAGACAACCAAGCACCAAGCTTCAACGAAGCGTTGCCTGGCGACATGACCTTGGAGTGCGCTGCCGACGACGCAGCGGTGTTGACGGCTTCTGACAACTGCTCTGACGTGGAGGTGATCTTCACTGCAGACACAGTGGCCGGCGACTGCCCCAACCGTTACACGGTGACGCGCAACTGGTACGTTGAGGATGCCTGCGGCAACAGCAACAGCCACCAGCAAATCATCACCGTCATCGACGAAACGGCACCCATTTTCAACGAAGAGTTGCCGCAAGACATGACGTTGGATTGCACGCACCCTGAAGCAGCGGTGTTGACGGCATTTGACAACTGCACGGACGTGACTGTGGAGTTCGAGGAAGCCATCGAAGCTGGGGACTGCCCCAACCGCTACACGGTGACGCGCACTTGGACTGCAGCCGACCTCTGTGGCCACGTGACTTCGCACACGCAAGTCATCACGGTCATCGACGAAACTGCACCTACAGGTACAGCTCACCCCGTGATTGTGGACTGCGCGGAATACCGCGACTTCCCTGACCAGCTCTTCGGCGACGTCGAAGCGATGGACAACTGCGACGACGACGTGACCATCACCTGGAACGTGGACGCGGACAGCCTCTTGGGCGTGAACGCTGAAATCAACGTTCCTGCGTCAAGCACAGGTTGCTACACCATCCTCCGCACGTACACGTTGACGGACGACTGCGGCAACAGCACGGACATCGAGCAAATCATCACCGTGGAAGACAACACCGCGCCGATCTACCAGGGCCCAGGAGAGATCTCCATCCCTGCAGAGCAGTACGACGTGGAAGGTGCTTACCCACCGGACGTGATTTGGGCTTACCCCCTCGACTCTGAGTGGGACAGCTTCCCAATCGGATACATCGACGACTGCAGCGGGTTCTTCACTTGCACTGCAGAAGATTACCCGATCTCAGGTGGATGTGCCAACCAGCCACACCCCATGTACAACGGTCAATCGGCCACGTACTTGCGTGTGTTGACGATCACCGACTTGTGCGGCAACTCGTCAACGGCTGAAGTCATCATCAACTTGATCGACGACGACGCTCCAGTGTTTGACTTCGTTCCTGAAGACTACACGGTGTCTTGCGCGGAGGACGTGGTGCTCCTCGACCCCATCTACTCTGACCTCGTGGACGAGAACTTGGATGTGGACTACGAAGAAGCCACCATGAACCTCGGATGCGAGCACAACTACTTGTTGATTCGCCACTGGACAGTGACTGACAACTGCGACAACTCTGTTGAAGCAGAACAAATCATCACGGTCAAGGACGAAACTGCGCCTAGCATCGACGCTGAGGCTCAAGACATGACCATTGAGTGTGCTGGCGCATTCAGCAACGACGAAGCCTTGGCCCTCTGGTTGGCCGACCTCGGCGGAGCTGAAGCTTCAGACAACTGCAACGGCGACCTCTCTTGGAGCATGAGCCCAGCAGTCCCAGCCTTGAGCGACGATTGCGGCAACACAGGCTCTGTGACGGTGACCTTCACTGCCACGGACGTGTGCGGCAACGCAAGCAGCACCACGGCCACGTTCACGGTGGAAGACACCACGGCTCCTGTCATCACGGCAGAGGCTGCAGACGAAACCATCGAGTGCGGAGACTACAGCTACATCGTGCAGGTTGAACAGACCATCCAAGTGGAAGAAATCATCCAGGTGGAGCAAGAAGTCATCTCCGAAGACGAAGACGGAAACGAGATCATCGACACCATCTTGGTGGACCAAATCATCCTGGTCGATGCCATCATCCTCGTGGACTCTACCATCACGGTGACCGACGCTGAAGAGTTTGCTGCTTGGTTGGAGACCCGCGGTGGAGCCACGGGTGCCGACGACGCTTGCGGCGACGTGACTTGGAGCACCATCCCCGCCAACCCAACGTTGAGCGATGGATGCGGTGAAACTGGAGCAGTGACGGTGACTTGGGTGTTGACCGACGAGTGCGGCTTGACCGACAGCACGACGGCCACCTTCACCATCGAAGACACCACGGATCCTGAATTCACCATGGTGCCTGAGAACTACACTGCAGAGTGCAGCGACGAACACCCCTTGGACATGGCGCAAGCCACGGACATCTGCGGTGTGGTGGACATCACGGTGGACGCGGACACCACGTACGCGAACTGTGCCAGCAACTACGTTGTGACGCGCACGTTCACGGCAACGGACGCTTGCGGAAACCAAGCCACTGCCCAGCAGTTCATCACCATCCAGGACACCACAGCGCCTCAATTCACTGAGGATCTGCCTGGAGACGTGACGCTCGACTGTGCAGCAGACGACGCAGCTGTGTTGACGGCTACCGACAACTGTTCTGACGTGGAGGTCATCTTCACTGCAGACACGGTCGCCGGTGACTGCCCCAACCGTTACACCATCACGCGCATGTGGTCCGTGGCCGACGAGTGCGGCAACGCCACAAGCCACACCCAAGTGGTGACGGTGGTGGACGAAACTGCACCTGTCTTCAACGAAGAGTTGCCTGCCGACTTGACGTTGGATTGCTCCGCAGACGACGCAGCGGTCTTGACCGCCTCTGACAACTGCTCTGACGTGGAGGTCATCTTCACTGCAGACACCTTGTTGGGTGATTGCGCCAACAACTACACGATCACGCGCATCTGGTCTGTGACGGACGACTGCGGCAACAACACCAGCCACACCCAAGTGGTGACGGTTGTCGACGACGAAGATCCAATGTTGTCTGGTACGCCTACCGACAACAACGGTTCCCTCGAAGTGCCTTACGACAGCTACTGTGGTGAAGTCACGGTGCCTGCGATTGCAGACATCATGGCCATGGACAACTGTGGAGACGCGACCGCATGTGACATGGAGGCCAACGAGGCCGCCAACGCCATGATCGCGGACGCACTCGGCGCAGATGTGTTGGGCGCAGACGGTCACCTCGACTACTTGACTGGTGTGACCACCAGCGGCATCAACAACCCGTTCGTGACGGGTGGGGCCTACACGTTGGGCAGCATCACCACACCAGCCACGTTGCTGGACGGTGAAACCTGCGACAACAACCCCAACCAGCACGGCATGCGCATGTTCAACTTCGCCGGCGGCGAGTACTACATGACAGACGCGGGTGCCATGACGAAGGACCTCGAGAACGGCACGGCCACCATCTCCATGACGGTGTCGAACGACTTGGGTGCATTCGAAGTGGAAGCCACGTTCGGTACGTTGATGAACTGGGAAGAGTGGTGCGCGACACCAGGTCTCGAGAGCTACAAGTCCGACTGCGGCTTGGGCGATCACATGACGTGGGATTACGCCATCCTCCTCGACGGAACCATCACGGGTGTCGAAGGAACGGCCTTCGAAGGCACGGAGCTCGCCATGAGCCACCAGCCTGCGAACCAGTACTTCGGATTCCAGTTTGGTGTGGGTGCCAACAACAAGAACGCCTCTTACGGCTTCAGCGGTTGGTACTACTACGGCGGTACGTTGGTGATCGACGGTGAGGAAAGCAGCGCCATGGGCTCTGGTGACCTCTTCGGTGACCTCGACTTCTTGCAGGCTTGGGAGACCACGTTCCACTACTGCGCAGTTGACGCATGCGGAAACGACGTGTCTTACAGCTACAGCCTGACCAGCACGGGTGAATTGCAAGACCCACTCCTCGATGGAGGTGTTGAGGGTGAGCAAGATGCCGAAGCCACGTACGTCAAGGATTTGATCGAAATCACGACACTCTACCCGAACCCCGCTTCAACACAAGCCGTGTTGACCGTGGAGGCGAAGGAAGATGTGAGCGCCAAGGTCCAAATCTTTACGATGGACGGGACCCTCGTTGAACAGGTGTTCGACGGACAACTGTACGAGGGATGGCCAACGACCTTGGAGCTCGACGTAAACAGCTTGGAGTCTGGTCTGTACCAGATCCGAGTGAGCTCGAAGGACTTCGTGACGACGAAGAAGTTGCTCGTCATTGAGTAACCCTCCCACTGAGCTTGCGCATAAAAATTGGAAGGCCGTCCCTCGGGGCGGCCTTCTTTTTTGGTCTTGGTCCTAACTTGGGGGACATGATTTGGAAGAACTGCGCACGGGCCCTGCCCGCTTTGGCCCTCTTGGTCTTTTGTTTTGTCGGTCAAGCTTCGGCACAATCGGAACCTGGCTTCCCGTACAACCCGGACGCCAATGGCAACGAGCAAATTGAATCGGGCGATTTGATTGCGTTCTTGACCTACTTCGGATCGCCTTTCCTGCCCTCGGGGGTCTTGCCTGTGGAAGGTGGAGGAACCGGGGTGTCGACCGTGGACAGCGCGCGCGCGGTGTTGGGCGTGAGCACCTACCTCGACGTGACGCCTGCCGGCGAGATTGGTCCGCGTGGTGAAGTGACGGGGTCGTTGAACATCACCCAGACGTTGGCCCAAGGCTTCGGCACCGTGGCCACCGGATCGTACGCCCATGCGCAGGGTCGAAACACCACCGCCACCGGGCCGTACAGCTTCGCATGCAACCAAAACAGCACCGCCACTGCGGTGTGCTCCAGCGCCATTGGTGAAGGATCCAGCGCCACCGCCACGGCAGCCCACTCCCAAGGATTTGGGTCGGAGGCCGGTGGTTTGGCCTCTCATGCAGAGGGGTACTACACCGAAGCCACGAGCAACTACAGCCACAGCGAAGGCTACCGCACCGACGCGTACAACACCGCAGCCCATGCAGAAGGCTATCAGAGCTTGGCCAGCGGCCTGTACAGCCACGCAGAGAACCGCAACACCACCGCTTCCGCCACGTGCGCCCATGCGGAGGGAGAAGGAACGTCGGCCACCGCCGACGCCGCCCACAGTGAAGGGTTCCAATCCGTGGCCAGCGGGTTTGCCTCGCACGCCGAAGGCTACGAAACGACCGCGTCTGGCTTGTACAGCCACGCGTCCGGCCGCACGACTGCCGCCACCGCCAACAGCTCAGCGGCCATCGGCTACAACTTGGTGGCCGACCAAGAAAACAGCACCGTGGTCGGTCAATGGAATTTGGAAGGCCAAACCAACGTGCTCTTCGCCGTCGGCAACGGCGCGGATGCCGACAATCGCAGCGACGCCTTGCAAGTCGACCAACAAGGCAACCTGACGGCGAGTGGCAAAGTCATCGCAAGCGGACAGGACCTCCTCCTGTTGATCACCACCCTTCAGACCCAAGTGGACACCTTGACGGCCCAACTCGGCGCCATGCAAGCCCAACTCGACGCCCTCGGCGGGAACTGAGGGTCAGAGCTTGATGCAGATGTTTTGGGGTTCCGTGAAGAACTCCAAGGCGTCGAATCCACCTTCGCGTCCCAGGCCTGAGGCTTTGACGCCGCCAAACGGCGTGCGCAGGTCCCGAAGCAACCACGTGTTGACCCACACGATGCCCGACTCGATGCCAGCGGCCACACGATGTGCGCGCTTGAGGTCGGTGGTCCACAGCGTGGCGGCCAACCCGTAGGCCGTGTCGTTGGCGAGGGCCAAGGCTTCCTCTTCCGTGTCGAAAGGCTGCAACGTGACCACGGGGCCAAAAATCTCCTCCTGGTTGGTGCGGCACTTGGGACCGAGTCCCTCAATGACCGTCGGAGCCACGTAAAATCCGCCTTCCACGCCTGCGGGACGCAAGCGTTCTCCACCGCACAGCACCTGTCCCCCTTCTTCTTTGGCCAGTTCGATGTAGGACAAAATCTTGTTCATGTGGGCCTCAGACACCACCGCACCGAGCTTGGTGCTTGGGTCCAAGGGGTCGCCCGCCACCATCTTGGACGCCTTGGCCACCAAGGCGTCTCGGAACGCGTCGTAGATGGACCGCTGGACGAGGATGCGGGACCCGCACAGGCAGATTTGGCCCTGGTTGGCGAAGGAACTGCGAAGGGTCGTGCGCAGCGCTTCTTCCATGTCCGCGTCTTCGAAGATGACCGCCGGGTTTTTGCCGCCGAGCTCAAGGCTCATCTTCTTGAATTTGGGCGCCACGTGTCCGGCGATGCGGGCGCCTGTCACGGTGCCTCCCGTGAAGGACACCGCGGCGATGTCAGGGTGGGTGACCATGGCCTCGCCGACCTCGGGTCCCAACCCATGCAAGACGTTGAAGACCCCGTCAGGAAATCCGGCGTCTTTGATCCACGTGCTCAACAGGTACGCCGTGACTGGGGTCAATTCCGAAGGTTTGGCCACCACGCAATTCCCCGCCGCCAAGGCAGGCGCCACTTTCCATGTGAACAGGTACAACGGCAAATTCCAAGGGCTGATGCACGCCACCACCCCAAGCGGCTTGCGCAGGGTGTAGTTGATGGCCTCCCCTTCCATGGCGTGGCTGTGGCTGGCGAAGTGCTGAATGCCGGACGCGTAAAAACGCAGGTTTTTCTCGGCTCGGGGAATGTCCACGTGCGCGGCGAGCGACACGGGCTTTCCATTGTCCTTGGCCTCCGCTTCGGCAAGCATGGCCGCGTTCGCCTGAACGGCGTCGGCCAACCGCTCCAAACAAGCCGCGCGTTCTGCCGCCGGCGTCTTCGACCAAGATGGGAATGCACGCTTGGCCGCAGCCATCGCCTTGTCGACCTCTGCCGCCCCTGAGCGCGGAATGGTGCCAAACTTTTCACCCGATCCGGGTGCCACATTTTCCAAGACCTGGGCGGTCGTTTGGAAGGCTCCATCCACAAAATTCAGTACCTCCATGATAGACGAAAGTTACTTCTCCTTGTTTATCTTTGCGTCGCCTAAGCGCGATTGCCCCATGGTGTAATGGTAACACACCGGTTTTTGGTACCGTTTTTCCAGGTTCGAGTCCTGGTGGGGCAACCAACCACGAAAAAGCCGCCTCTGAAGGGCGGCTTTTTTCATGCGCTGAAGTCGGCCCAGACGGTCAATCTGAGATGAGCTCGTACAGGCTGTCCAAGTTGGGGGCCAAAATCACCTCAATGCGACGGTTCTTCGCCTTGTCAGCGGCGTCCACAGGGTGGTATTCGCTCCGCCCTGAAGCAGACAGCATGGAGGGGTCCACTCCCGCATCTTCTAGCAGAATGTTCACCACGGCCGTGGCACGCAGGACGCTGAGTTCCCAGTTGTCGCGAGGAATGCTCGTGCTGCGCAATTGATCCGTGTCGGTGTGGCCTTCCACGACGATTTCAAGGTCCGATTGCTCGGCGATCACCGAGGCAAGCCCCACAAGCGCTTCGCGACCCCGCGGATCGACAGAAGCACTTCCGCTGGGGAACAACAATTTGGCCTCCATGCTCACGTACACTTTGCCGTTTCGTTGCTCGACGTTCAACCCCTTGCCCTGGAAGCCGAGCAGCGCTTCCGCCAACCGAGCGCGGAGGGCTTCTGCGGCGCGTTCCCGAGCTGCCAACAAAGACTCGAGCTCCTCCACGCGCTTGCTTCGCGCCTCAAGGAGGGCCGACTTCTCGTTCAGGTCTTTTTCCAAGGCATTGAGACGGTCTTCACGCGTTTGCAATTCCTCCCGGATGCGCATCACGTCTTCGAGCAATTGCCGGTTCTCCTCGGCGATGTCGCTGAGGCGCCCAGAGCTTTGGTTGGTCAGGGCGTCGTTGAGTTCGGTCAAGCGGCCCACTTCCTCACGCAACCGCATGGCCTCGGTGCCGAGTTGATTGGCGTCCTCGGCCAACGCATCGTTTTCCGCAGTCAAACGTGCCACCTGCCCTTCCAACTCACGGCTGGACACCTGGGCGTCTTGGCGGGCCAAACGCAATTCAGAATTCTCCTTTTCTGCTTCGTCCAGTTGGGTCTGCAGCGCTTCGTATTGCTGCGTGGTCACGCAACCTGAAAGGAGCAGAAGGCATGCAACCAAGACGCTCGAAAGCGCGGGTTGCAGGAAGGGGAGTCGGAGGGCGGAACGCGTCATGGCAAGAATGTTGAGGATGCGGGGAAGCACCTACGAAGTTCATGCCAATTCTACGACAGCAGAAAGGCGGCCAAGCCGCCTTTTCCACAGAGACATGTCAGCGCCGCAGGAACGAGTCCTCGGCCATGACGTCTCAACTCAGTTGATGTTCAACTGGAAGCTTCCTTGGCTCAGCGTCGTGGCGGAGCCGATGGCGTCCATCACAGAACCGTTGAACGTGCCCACCACGTAACCGCCAGACACGGCGTCGATGTAGTTGATCGAGAACGTGGTGTTTCCGCCGTAAAGCGTGGTGTAGTTGGTTCCCGCCGTGCTGGTGTACGCCGCAGCTTGTGGCAACGACGTGGGGTTCAAGGCGATGATGTAGCCGTTGTACCATCCGTCGGCAGGCTCTGCCACCACAAAGCCGATCTGGGCGCCGGTCAAGCTCACTCCAGTGATTTGGAGGTTGCCTCCGACAATTTCCGCGGACGCTGTGGCGTCGCCGAAGTACTGGACGCCGGCGTTGTACCACGTGATTTCCGACGCGCATGGCTCGCAGTTGGGGCCTCCGCAATCGATGTAGTCCTCGAGACCATCTTGGATGCCGTTGGTGCAATCGCACAAGCACTCGCAAGGGTCGCAGTCGCTGCCTCCGCAGTCGATGCCTGTCTCGTCCCCGTTGAGTTCCATGTCGTCGCAGGTGGGGCAAGGATCGCAATCCACACCCCCGCAGTCCACACCTTGCTCGTATCCATTCAGGAGACCGTCGCCGCACAGTTCAGGGCACGCAGGGCATCCATCGCATCCGCAGTCGATGCCTGTTTCCCCTTCGTCCAACACACCGTTGAAGTTGGTCGCGCAAGGCTCACAGCTTCCGCCGCAGTCCACCCACTGTTCGCCCAAAAGCGGATCCCACACTTCATTTTCACAGGGATCGCAAGGATCGCAAATGGGACCGCCGCAGTCGATGAGCTCTTCGCCGTTGTTCAAGATTTCATCGTAGCAGTTTTCGCCAATCAGGTTGTCGTCGTTGAGGCATCCCGTGAGGGTGAGGCCGGAAACGAGCACCGCGAAACACACGGCCATGAAACGACCAGCAGCGGAAGAAAAGAGTGGATGAGATGTCATGTGCGTAATTTTGACGAGGCGAAAGATACAACTGGAACACCACTGGACCCCGCATCCCTCTCAGCACCATGGACAACCTCGAATGGAAGCCTTCCAAAGCACCTGACTTTCAGGAAGTCGGTCGCCTGTCACAAGACACAGGCCTCAGCCCTTTGGTTGCATCCCTGCTGATCCAACGCGGCATGGGCACCGCGGATGAAGTGGAGGACTTTTTGGACCCCAGCCGCGACAAGATGCACGACCCCTTCTTGATGAAGGACATGGACAAAGCCGTGTCGCGAATCATGAAGGCCATCGAGCGCAACGAGCGCATCATGGTCTACGGCGATTACGACGTGGACGGCACGACCTCGGTCGCCATGGTGTCGTCCTTCCTCAAAGGCCTTCAAGTCCCCGTGCTGCCTTACATCCCCATGCGGTACGGCGAAGGCTACGGGGTGTCGCCCAAAGGCGTCGAACGCGCCAAAGTGTCGGGGTGCACCCTGATCATCACCCTCGACTGCGGCACCAAGGACTTTGACGCCCTCGCCGCCGCGGCTGAAGCGGGCATCGACACCATCGTGTGCGACCACCACTTGCCCGCGGAGACGTTGCCTGTCACCCACGCCCTGCTCAACCCCAAGCGGGAAGACTGCGGTTACCCCTTCAAAGAATTGTCGGGGGCTGGCGTGGCGTTCAAGCTGCTGACCGCGCTGGTCAACACCATCGGTCTAACCATGTCGTCGGTCTACGACCACCTGGATTTGCTCGCGTTGAGCATCGGTGCCGACCTCGTCGACATCACCGGCGAAAACCGCATCCTGGCCCACCATGGCATGCGGAAGTTGCGCAAAACCATGCGTCCTGGGATCCGGGCCATGTTGCACGTGGCCAACATCGACCGCGTGCCCAACTCCGTCCGCGACATCAGCTTCACCCTCGGACCTCGGATCAACGCCGCAGGACGCGTTGGGCACGCCTTGAAGGCGGTGGAGTTGCTCATGGCCGCGGACGACAACACGGCGTACGAACTCGCCTACGAGCTCGAGTCGATGAACCAAGCGCGCCGCGATCTGGACGAGGACATGACGGAAGAAGCGCTGGCCCAAATGGCGGAACAACCCGCCGGCCGATGCTGCACCGTGGTGTGCGGCGAGGGATGGCACCGCGGCGTGTTGGGCATTGTGGCCAGCCGCTTGGTGGAAGCCCGATACCGCCCCACCATCGTCTTGAGCGAGGAGAACGGCCTTTTGATGGGCAGCGCCCGAAGCGTGCACGGCGTGGACATCCACGAAGCGCTGGAGGATTGTCGGTCGTACTTGGAGCAGTTTGGTGGCCACCCCATGGCCGCAGGACTTCAGCTGCGCAGCGACCAACTCAAGGACTTCACCGCCGCCATCGAAAAGAGCATTGCGTCACAAGTGAATGGCCGAATCCCGGCGCCGAGCATCAGCTACCACCTCGAAATTGACCTCAACGCCATGACCCCTGACGTGTTCGAGCAGATGGGAAAGCTGGCTCCGTTTGGGCCTGGAAATGGCGTGCCGGTCTTCATGGCCAGCGGACTGAAAGCCGCGTTGCCCCCCCGAACCGTCGGACACCGAGGCCGTCACCTGAAGCTCATCCTTCAAACCGCCGACGTGCCGCAAACGCGTTTCGAGGCGATTGGGTTTGGCATGGGCGACCGCCTGGAAGAGGTGCGTCAAATGAAGGAAATGGACTTGGTGTTCACTTTGGTCCAAAACACCTTCCGCGGTCGCACGTCCCTCAACATGCACATCCGCGCCATTCGTCCGAGCGAGTCCTGAAGATCGACTGAGCCTTACGTGTTGGACACCCCGCGGTGGTCCACGACGTGCACATCTCTTTGCGGGAAAGGAACGACGATGCCATGTTCGCGGAACTTGGCGTCGATGGCCGTGCGAACCCGGCTCTGAATGCCCATGCGGTCCCACGGATCGTCCAGCCATCCCATCACGCTGAAGTCCAGGGAAGACTCGCCGAAGTCTTGGAAAAAGACGGCCGGCTGTGGGTCCTTTCGGACTTCAGGCTGCAAGGCCATCGCTTCAGACAGCACCCGGGTGACCAAGGCCACGTCGCTTCCATAGGCGACCCCCACATTGACCCGAATCCGCATGGCGCCGTCGCCCTGACTCAGGTTGACGACCGCCTCTCCCGCCACTTTGGAATTGGGCAGCACGATCAGTTCGCCTGCCACAGTCACCACCCGTGTGGACCTCAAATCGATGCGCTCCACCCGAACCAGCTCACCGTCCACTTCCAAGACGTTGCCCACGGCCACGCCTCCTTCAAACAAAAGGACAAACCCGCTGATCACGTCGTTGAAAAAGCCCTGCAATCCGATTCCCACCCCCACAAGGAGTGCCGCAGAACCAGCCCAAAGCGCGGTCAAGTCCACCCCCAACACCGACAGCACGCCCATGGCGGCCAGGGTCCACACCACCGAGGTGAGCAGACGACGGATGATGAATTGCTTGCCCTCGTCCATGGACGACACCCGGCGGGCCCTGCGCAAGCCTCTTCGAACCAAGGCCAACCCAATGCGGGCCAACACAACCACCGCCGTGGCTTCCACCAGTTCGAGGACAGAGACACTGTGGTGCCCCAAAGTGAAAGTGTGGTTCAACAGTTCATTCACGGGACAAGGGCTGAAGGGTTCAACACGTTCAAGGCAAAATGACCGTCCCAAAATGGGCCAAAGTCGCTTGAATCTGCCGGTCGAGGTCGACTTTTTGGGCCAAGAGGTCGCGCTCATCTTCAAGGGCGAGTTCTCCGGCTTCCAGCTTGGCAGACACCTCTCGCGACGCCTCACGGAGGTCGGTCAGGTGCATCCGACGAAGGGAATCCTCGAGCAAAGCAAGCAATTGGTCGCGCTCCACCACGGGGTAAATCTTGTGCCGCTGCGACCAATTGGGGCTGAGCACGTGCTGTTGGACCAAGGCCCCCGCCACTTTTTGCTGGACGCCCATGTCCTGATCGTTGGCCAGTTGGTCCGCCGTGAGGATGCGCTCGTGGTCCAATTCGTCTGAGAACCTTTTCACCACAGCCTGGTTCATGGGCTCCTGGATGTCGATGCCCTCCTCTTCGATTCGGTGGATGACCAACTCAGCGAAGGGAACTTCGAGGGTGGTCGGCTCTGCACCTTCTTCGCCTTCCAGGGTGACCGACACCACCTCCGTCGCGTATTCAAGCAAAGCCCGAACGAGGTCGTTCTCGATGACCGCCCGCTCTGAAATGCGCGGGGTGAGGTCTTCTTGCGGAGGCGGCAGCTGGTCCACCGGCACGTTGCCGTAGGCCGCCCCAGGGTCACCGGGGAAGCCTGAGCCTTGCGGTGGGGGCATGGTTCCACCGGGTTGGGAGCCGTAAGGACTGGACTTTGCCGCGCGCTTGGCCGCGGCTTTGGATTGCTCGTGAAGGACTTTGGCGACCTCAGTGCCGAGGACGTTCTCGTCCATCTTGAGCTGGGTCGAGGACGACTGAAGGTAGACCGACCGTTGAATGGCGTCGGGAATGGCCGCGATCGACGTCACCACCGACCGAACCATTTCGGCGCGCTTCATGGGGTCGTTGCCCGCCTCGTCAGAAAGCAACTTCGTTTTGAACTGCAGGAAATCCTGCGCGTCGTCGTGGATGGCGCTGTGCAGGGCGTCGCTGCCCACCTTCTTGGCGTACGTGTCGGGATCGTCGCCGTCGGGAAGCAGGACCACTTTGACGGCCATGCCTTCCGCGAGCAGCATATCGATGCCGCGAAGCGATGCCCGAATCCCTGCCGCGTCTCCATCAAAAATGACGGTGACGTTCTTCGTGTAGCGACGGATGAGGTGGATTTGGCCAGTGGTGAGCGCGGTGCCGCTTGACGACACCACATTCTTCACCCCCGCCTGATGCATGGCCATCACGTCGGTGTACCCCTCCACAAGGAAGCACCTCTCCTCCTTGACGATGTCAGGCTTGGCAAGGTGCATGCCGTACAGCACCTTCGACTTGTTGTAGAGGACGCTTTCAGGCGAGTTGAAGTACTTGGCGACCTTCTTGTCTGTGGTCAATGTGCGGCCCCCAAACCCAATGACACGGCCCGTCACGTCCCGAATCGGGAACATCACCCGGCCTTTGAAAAAGTCCCACAGCGAGCCGTCGTCGCGTTGCTTGCACAGCCCGGCTTCCACCAATTTCTCCGCAGTGTATCCGGCTTCCTGGGCGGCCGTGGCCATGGCGTCCCATGAATCGGGGCTGTAGCCAATCAGGAACGTGTCGAGCACGTCGTCGCGAAAGCCACGTTCCACGAAGTAGCTGCGTCCAATGGCCTTGCCGGCCTCGGTGGTGCGCATTTGGTCCATGAACCACTTGGACGCCCAAGCGACCAAGTTGCCCAGTCCCTCCTTGGCCGTGGCGGCCGCGATTTCCTCGGGGGTGCGCTCTTTTTCCTGAACCTCGATGTTGTACCGACGCGCCAGCATCCGCAGCGCCTCAGGGTAGCTCGCCTTCTCCAGCTCCATCAGGAACGTCACCACACTTCCTCCCTTGCCGCTCGAGAAACACTTGAAGATGCCTTTGGCCGGCAGCACGTAAAACGACGGGGTCTTCTCGTTCGTGAACGGGCTCAGGCCACGCATTGAACTGCCCGATTTTTTCAATTCCACGTAGTCGCCAATCACCTCTTCGATGACGGCGGCATTCATGATTTGATCGACGGTTTCCTGAGGAATCATGGGGTGTGGTCGGCGCGTGGCGGGCCTACGAAGATACCCAAGATGGCGAGGATGCCATGAAAAACGGCACCCCATCAGGAGTGCCGCTCTCGGCGAAACGATCCTTCGCCAACCTGCTGCGCCACGGTGCGTTCACCACGGCGGCTTGAAACCTGAAGTTCCTGACGGCCTCGCTCCGTGGAGCTCGGACCGAGAAACTGAATCCAGGGCAAACCTACTTTTTCCCTCCTCCGGCCACGTCAAGCCTTTGTGAAGGGGTTGTGAATGTTTGTTGACGCTTGGGTTGCCTCCACCGTCACTGGGGGTGGAAATCACGCAAGTCGTGGCATCTTTGGTTCCATGAAAGGCCGGCTCATCCCCGTGTTGGTGGGGTCCATGACTGCAGCGATGCTCGTCATTGTGGCCGTGCAAGTCAGCTGGCTGGAGTCTTCGGCCAAACTCCGAAAGGAAGTCTTCGACCAAAGCGTCGAGCAGAGCCTGCAACTGGTCGCCAACTGGTTGACGGCCACCCATCTGGACAAGCCTGAGGAGGTCGACCCCCAAGTGTTGCGCACGGACGAATTGGCCCCTGAAGAGCGCCTCATCGTGCGGCGAATGGAAGCCCTTCCCATGGATTCGTTGTTGATGCTGGCGTTCAAGGAACAGGGCATCGAGGCGGAGCCAGTGTTTGGGGCGTACGACCGGTACGGGCAACCCGTCTACCTCCTCGAAGCGTCCGAGCCCTTCAGCGAAGACCTTCTCGCTCGCGGCTATTCGGTGGCGCTGGGAACCCTCCAGTTCCGGGTGCACTTCCCCAAGCTGGGCCGCTACCTCATCGGCCAAATGCTCGGTGCCTTCGCCCTGAGCGTGATGATGATGTTGCTGATTGCCGGGGGATTTGGGTACACGCTGTTTGCGATTCAGCGCACCAAACGCCTCGACCGCCTCCAGCGAGACCTGGTCAACAACCTCACGCACGAGCTCAAAACGCCCATCTCCAGCATTGGGCTGGCGAGCGAGGCGCTGTCTGACCCAGCCTTCGACGACGAGGCTCGCAAACACTACCTGGGCCTGATTCGCGAAGAGAACAAGCGTCTCGGAGTGCTCGTGGAAAACGTGCTTCGTGCGAGCCTCTCTGAAACCGGCGCCATGCGGCTGTACGTCCAGCCCCTCAACCTGCACGACCTCATCAAAACAGTGGTGAAGAACATGGCCATGCAATTCCACAAGCAGGGGGTGAAGGTGGATTTGGCCTTGGACGCGAGCAATCCCAACCTGGTGGCGGACCGCATCCACTTGACCAACATCCTTTTCAACTTGATCGACAACGCGGTCAAATATTCAGGGGAAGACCCGCACATTGTCATTCGCACGGCCCAAACCCCTGACGGAGTGTCACTCCACATCCAAGACAATGGGGTCGGCATCGCCAAAGAACATCTTGGCAAGGTCTTTGAAAGGCTCTATCGTGTCCCCACCGGCAACGTCCACGACGTGAAGGGGTTTGGCCTGGGCCTGAGCTACGTGAAAAACGTGGTCGAAGGCCACGGCGGATCCGTCCACATCGCAAGCCGCGTCGGCGAGGGCACAACATTGAAGCTCATGCTTCCGTTTGAATGCCAACCTGACAAGACACACACCTCATGAAAGACATCCGCATCCTCCTCTGTGAAGACGATCCCAGCTTGGGACGCTTGCTCTCCGATTACCTCAAGGCCAAAGGGTTCGAGGTGACTTGGGCGCAAGACGGCGTGGAAGGACTCAAGGCGTTTCACCGCGACACGTACGACTTCATCGTGCTCGACGTGATGATGCCCCGCAAGGACGGGTTCCAGGTGGCGGAAGAGATTCGGTTGGAGAGCCGGAGCATCCCCATTTTGTTCCTCACAGCGCGGTCGACCAAAGACGACACGCTCGAAGGATTCAAAGTCGGTGCAGACGACTACATGACCAAGCCCTTCAGCATGGAGGAACTCGTGTTGCGCATCCAAGCCATTTTGCGGCGCTCCTCGGTGTTGCCCGAAGCTGGCGAAGAGGTGACCGACTTCACCGTGGGCCTGTACACCTACGACTACACGACGCAGTCTCTGACCCTCAACGGCGAGTCCCAACGCCTCACCACCAAAGAGAACGAACTGCTCTTCATGCTCTGCAAGCACAAGAACGCCCTGCTGGAGCGGGCGCATGCGTTGCGGAACATTTGGGGGGACGCCAACTACTTCAACGGACGAAGCATGGACGTCTACATCGCCAAGCTCCGGAAGCACCTCAAAGGCGACGACCGCATCGAGATTCTGAACGTCCACGGCAAGGGCTTCAAGCTCGTGGCGCCAACAGACTGAGAATGCCTATCTTTGCGGCCTCGAAGCGCCGCCCATGTCTGACATGATCAAAATCCTCGCTGGTTCCGCGTCCCAAGAATTTGGGGAACGCGTGGCTGCAGCGTACGGAACCTCCTTGGTTCCCGTTCGCACCCAGAAATTTTCCGACGGAGAATTCACGGTCAGCATTGAGGAAACCGTGCGCGGCAAAGAGGTCATCATCGTCCAATCGACGTTCCCCCCCTCCGACAACCTGCTTGAATTGTTGATGCTCATTGACGCGGCCAAACGTGCCAGCGCCAAGCGCATCGTGGCGGTGATGCCTTACTTCGGGTTTGCCCGTCAAGACCGCAAGGACAAACCACGTGTGGCCATCGGTGCCAAGCTCGTGGCCAACATGCTCATGGCGGCAGGCGTGAACCGCATCATCACGATGGACCTTCACGCCGACCAGATCCAGGGCTTCTTCGAAGTTCCCGTGGATCACTTGTACGGCTCGACGTTGTTCCTCCCTTGGTTGGAAAACAACATCGCCAAGGACGACCTCTGCATTGCCACACCAGACACCGGTGGCACCAAGCGCGCCAGCACCTACGCCAAGCACCTCGGCGTGGACATGGCCATTTGCTACAAGCAGCGCAAGGTGGCCAACCAAGTGGAAAACATGACGGTGATTGGCGACGTGAAAGGCAAGAACGTGGTGATCGTGGACGACATGTGCGACACGGCCGGCACCTTGACCAAGGCCGCCGACCTGATGATGGAACACGGCGCCCTGAGCGTTCGGGCCATCTGCACGCACCCCGTGTTGAGCGGACCTGCGTACGAGCGCATCGCCAACAGCTCGTTGGCCGAGCTCATCGTGACGGACTCCATTCCGTTGCGCACGGACGTCGACACGTCCAAGATCACCGTGCTCCCTGTGCACGACATGTTTGCCCAAGTGCTTCAGTGCTTGATGCGCAACGAATCGATTAGTTCTCAATTTACTCTTCAATAATTTTTCATCATGAAAACTGCATCATTGAGCGGCTCTCTCCGTGAGAGCGTAGGGAAAAAAGATGCCGATGCGCTCCGCGCCAACAACCAGGTTCCTGGCGTGTTGTACGGCGGCGCTGAGCAGATCCACTTCAGCGTGTCTGAAGTTCAACTCAACAAGATCGTCTTCAACCCAGACGTCTTCAAAATCGAGTTGGACATCGACGGCAAGAAGGTGGACTGCATCATTCAGGACATCCAATTCCACCCTGTGACCGACCGCGTCACGCACCTCGACTTCCTCGAAATCCTCCCTGGCAAGCCCGTCAAGGTTGCGCTTCCGTTGCGCACGACCGGCCAGTCCATCGGTGTGATGAACGGTGGACGTTTGGAACTGAACTACCGTCGTGTGCCCGTGCGCGGCATCGCGGACCAGCTCCCCGAGTGCCTCACCGTGGACATCACGCCTTTGAAGATTGGGGACAACGCCCGTGTGCGTGACCTCAACGTGGAAGGCCTCGAGATCCTTCTCAGCGAAAGCGCCCTCCTCGTGGCTTGCAAGCGCACGCGTGCCGCCATGTCTGCTGAATCTGCCTTGGAAGGTGAAGAAGGCGGTGAAGGTGCTGAAGGCGGCGAAGGCGAAGGCGAAGGCGGCGAAGGATAATCCCCTCGCTGCATGAAGTACCTCATGGTGGGCCTCGGCAATCCCGGGGCAGAATATGAGGAAACCCGACACAACATCGGGTTCAAGGTGGTGGACTCCCTCGCCCAACGTCTGTCCGGATCGTTCGAGACCGGCAGACTGGGCGAGGTGTCCACCGTCCGTTTTAAGGGACGTCACATTGTGCTTCTCAAGCCCTCCACGTTCATGAACCTGAGCGGCAAGGCCGTGCGGTATTGGATGGACGCGGAGAAGATTCCCTTGGAACGGGTGGTCGTCATCACCGACGACTTGAATTTGCCCTTTGGAACGCTGAGGCTTCGGGCCAAAGGCAGCGACGGGGGGCACAACGGTCTCAAGGACCTCCAACAGGTGCTGGGAACGACGAAGTACCCTCGGCTGCGGTTTGGGATTGGGGCGGAGTTTGGGAAAGGTCAGCAGGTCGATTACGTCCTGGGCAAGTGGAGCGCAGAAGAGCAAGAGCGCATGGACGAGCGCTTGACCAAAGCCGGCGATGCCGTGCTCAACATCACCACCGCGGGTTTGGCCCGGGCGATGAACGCTTACAACGGCCAGTGAGGCCCTTTCAGTCCACGTCTTCTTCGTAGAAATGGTTGTTGCCGATGTACGCCACCACGGCGTCGGGCAACAGGAACTGCACGTCGTGGCCCGCCATGATCGCGTCCCGCACGTAGGTCGAGCTGATGGCGATGATGGGCGCTTCGTGGACCTCCACGTTGTCGTGCGCCAACCATTGGGCCGTTGCGGCGTCGGAAGCCGACGTCCCCTGCGTCAACCGAGGATAGATCAACATGCGGTGCGTGGAGACCAAGGCGTCGTGGTCCTTCCATGTGTGGAACGACTCGAGGTTGTCCTGACCCATGATGATGCTGAACGCCACGTCGGGATGGGCTTCGCGCAGGTGATGCATCGTGTCGGCCGTGTAGTTGGGCCGGGGCAAATTGAACTCCACGTCGATCGCCTTCAGGTGGGGGTGGTCGGCCAAGGCCAGACGTGCCATTTGAAGGCGATGCCCTTCAGGAATCATGGACACCCCTTGCTTGTGGGGGCTGCTTGGGGTCACCACAAACCACACCTCGTCGAGGTCCGCCTGATTGAGCATGTGGTTGGCGATGACCAAGTGCCCCAAGTGAATGGGGTTGAACGACCCAAAATACAGACCGACGCGAAGCGCTTTGGAAGGGGCTTGGGTCGGGTTCATGGCGTCCAAGGGGCGTTGAAATGCTGGGGTCAGAGGTAGGCGCGTTCCAAGAAATCCCCCACCATGTCCTCGGCCTCCTGCTTGGCAAGGTCGAGGTCGTCGTTGACGAGCCTCAGGTCAAACGCCGGGGCCGCTTCCAGCTCTTGCTGAGCTTTGGCGATGCGCTTTTCAAGCGCGGCCTCGTCTTCCGTGCCACGTCCGCGGAGCCGGTCTTCCAACACGAACAGCGAGGGGGGCATGACGAAGATGGACAACGCGCTGTCGCCGAAGACGGACTTGAGGGTTTGGCCTCCCACCACGTCCACGTCAAACAGCGGGGTCCGGCCGTCGCGCCACAACTTCTCCACCTCGCTGCACAGCGTGCCGTACGACAGGCCCTCGTACACCTCCTCGTACTCGACGAATGCGCCGTCCTTCACCTTCGCGGCAAAGTCCGCGGGATCCAAGAAATGGTAGTCCTTGCCGTCCACTTCGCCTTCGCGGGGGCCGCGGGTTGTGGCACTCACACTGAAACCAAGCGACAAGTCAGACTTGGACATGAGGTGCTTCACCAGCGTGGTTTTTCCGGCACCCGACGGGGCGGAAAAGATGATGGCAAGGCCGTCGCCTTGGGGTTTGGAGCCTGCGGGCATGGGTCAGAGGACGTTGAGGACTTGTTCCTTGATTTTCTCGAGCTCGTCCTTCATTTGAACGACGATGCGTTGAAGGTCGGCGTCGTTGGCCTTGCTGCCGAGGGTGTTGATCTCACGTCCCATTTCTTGGGCCACAAACCCGAGCTTCTTCCCCTGTCCACTGCCCGTTTCCATGATTTCACGGAAGTAGGCGATGTGGGCCGTGAGGCGCGTGCGCTCCTCGCTGACGTCCATCTTCTCAATGTAGTAGAGCACCTCCTGCTCAAACCGGCCCTCGTCCAACGTGGCGCGGTCGATGGTCTCTTCGAGGTTGGTGCGAATGCGGTCGCGGACGCGCTGGATTCGGGCGTCCAAGAGCGGGTCCAAGCCCGATTCGAGGCGCTCGATTTCATCCAAGCGGCCCTTGAAATCCGCCTCAAGCGAGGCGCCTTCCGTGTTGCGGAACGCATCGAAGTTGTCTGCCGCCTCCAGCACCAACGCATGAATGCCGGCCCAAGCCGCCTCGTCGAAGGCCTCCTTGGACGTTTGCATGGCGTCGGGGAAGCGCACGGCCGTCGACAACAGGTTGCCCGTTGGTTGGCCTGTTTCTTGGGCCAGAGCTTCCAAGTCCTGAACGTACTTCCGGATGACCGGCGCGTTGAGTTCGTTGCGCGCTTCCGCGGCATCGGCTTCGAAGTGGATGGCGATGTCGCTCTTTCCCCGGACAATGCGGGCCCCGAGTTCGGTGCGCAGGTCCATTTCTTTTTGCTTCAGCACGGAGGGCATCCGCACCTGGAGGTCGAGGTTTTTGCCGTTCAACGAACGGACCTCGACCGTGTATTTTCGGGAACCGACGGCACCTTCCGCCTTTCCGTAGCCTGTCATAGAGCGCAGCATGAAGCGAAGATACGCTCTCGAACCGGTGCGCGCTTCCCGTGCCCGCAGGAAGGTCAATGCCCCGCGGCCCCGCGCTACCTTTGCAGCCATGTCGGATCTGAAACGCGTGACCTCCCTCCTTGCTGGAGACATGGCGGCCTTCAAGCCCAAATTCCGGGCGGCCGTCACCACCGACGTCGCCTTGCTCGACACGGTCATGCGCTACATCCTTCGCCGCAAAGGCAAGCAGATGCGGCCCATGTTTGTGTTTCTCAGCGCGCGCCTTCACGGCGGGGTCGACGCCCAAGGTGCCGCCACAGACCAGGCGCACACCGCCGCAGCCCTCATCGAGCTCTTGCACACCGCCACACTGGTCCACGACGACGTGGTCGACGAGAGCCCGTTGCGACGCGGTGTGTTCAGCATTCAGGCGCTGTGGAAGAAGAAAGTCGCCGTGCTCGTGGGCGACTACCTGCTGTCGCGCGGTCTTCTTGCCGCGGTAGACGCCGAGGCGTTTGACCTGTTGAAGATCACCTCTCGCGCCGTGCGCGAGATGAGCGAAGGCGAGCTCCTCCAAATCGAAAAGGCACGCCGCCTCGACATCACTGAGGAAGTCTACTTCGACATCATTCGCCGCAAGACCGCCTCGCTCCTCGCGGCCTGCTGCGCGTGCGGTGCCGCCTCGGCCGGTGCCGACGACGACACGGTCCAAAAGATGTGGGGCCTCGGCGAACGCGTGGGGCTCGCCTTCCAAATCCAGGACGACCTCCTCGACCTCGGCGAAGGCGACCGCACCGGCAAACCCACCGGCCAGGACATCCGCGAGCGCAAGATGACGCTCCCCCTCATCCACACGCTCGCCAAGGCCACCCCCTCAGAACGCCGTCGCCTCATCCGGCTTGTCAAGCACAAGAGCGAAGACCCTGCAGCGGTCAAAGAGGTCATGGACGCCATCCTCGCCGGTCCCGGCATGGAACGCGCCCGTTCTGAAATGCGTCGCTTGAAAGAGGAGTCCCTCGCCCTGCTCAACGAACTCGGCGGCCACGACGCGGTCAGCACCGAAGCCCGCGACGCCTTGCGCGACCTCATCGAGTACACCATTCGCCGCGTCCAATGAGCCTGCGCCTGTCCATCCTCTGCTTGACGCTTGGCGTGTTGGCCTCCTCTTGCGCCACCTCCGACCCCAACGCCCCGCGTCAAGAGGTCCAATCCACTTGGCCCGACGGGGACCCACGCGTGGTGCTCGGCTTCCGAGGCGACACCGTCCACGAACAACTCGAATACCACGAAACGGGCCAGCTCATGTCACGCGGCCAGCTCCTGAACGGCCAACGGCACGGGGTGTGGAACAGCTACTACGACAGCGGCATGCCGTGGTCTCAAGTCAGCTACGACGCAGGAACGGAGCACGGCACCTACCGCACCTACCACCCCAACGGAGAGCCCGCCATTGAGGGCACCTTCGATCACGGCACCCGAATCGGCACGTGGTCGTTTTACGGGGAGGACGGAAGCGTGCTCAAGCGCGAAACGCGCTGACCGTTGCGACACACGGCTTGCAGGGATTCACTACAGCTGTGGATCTTGGTCTTTCTTCGTTCTGAATTGCCGGCCAAAACCAAATGTGATGGTTTCGTTGCTCCAACCCACTTCAAGCCGGGTCGCATGGTGCTTTCCAAACCCAACACCCAAGGCGATTCCAGGCATGATCCCAGGCACTTCCTCCCCTCCCCAGACGCCCCCGAGTTGCACGTGAAACACAGAGCTCACCTCCATCTTCTCATCCGCAATCTTGGTGGACAAGATGACACGAGGGTCGAGAATGAAAAAAGCCTTGCCTTCATCTGGGATGTACAGTTGAATGGGCAACGAAGCGGCCAGGTTGTTTGCGGTCGAGGAAGCCGACCATTTGGAACCCAACTCGAGGAAGGAATAACTGTCTAGGAGCAAGGAATATTGTCCGGAGGAGTAACTCACAGGGCTCTCGCTCATGGCATTCCGTCGCTCCACCCGCAACCTGATGTCTTGATTGGCAGAAATTCCATGGTCGACAATTCCCGTCAATGATGTGCCTGCGTAGTCACCATGGATGGATTCCGGACTCACTGTCCCGGCCAACGTCACTTTGGTTTCACCCGCTTCGAGGGACTCCGACGTTTCAAACATTGTTGTCACAGGGTGATAACACCCCGAACCTACCAACATGAACATCGCCAAACCGGCGACTTGCCCATTGGATTTGATGCACCGCATGGCAGTAAAGTACATCAAACCAATGATATAGAATTGCCTCCAACGCAAAGCACTGAAGCAAACTTCTCCAGTTGCGCTGAGGATTCAGTACCGCTTCTTCTTGCCCTTCTTCTTCACACTGAAGCCGGGTGCGCCGCTAGAGCCGGACGTGTTCCACGGTTCTTGGCCGGGCTTGAAGTAGGGCTTCTTTTTGGCCTTTTTCTTCGCCTTGCCAGCGCCCATGGGCTTGCCGGGCTTGCTGTCGTTCCATGAAGACGGACCGTCCTTGGATTTGAATCCGCCCTTGGACTTGAACCTCTTGTTGAAGGGCTTCTTCCGGAAGGGACGCCCGCCTCGGTCGCCTCCGCGGTCGTAGCGATCGTCGCGGTCACGGCGGCGGTCGCCCATGTCTTTTTGGTTCAAGTCAGCCTTGCCCCCGGTGTCGAGCTTTCGCATTTCGGAGAGCACCACTTGGCGGAGCAAATCTTCCTTCGAGAGTTCACCAAACAACAAACTCATCTGCTCCCAAATGTCTTCTGGGACGCCCCGGCCTGCGGGGAGTTCAATCAAGCCTTGTCCCCACGTGGTCATCCGCGCGTGTACGATTTCCTCGGGGTTGGGGACCATGGTTTGGGTGAAGTCAATGTCCAGGGTGTTCGCGAGGCGGTTGAGGTGGCCGCGCTCCTTGATGCTCATGAGCGCCAAGGAGATGCCCTTCTTGCCTGCACGGGCGGTTCGGCCCGAACGGTGGGTGTAGTACGCCGCCTCGCCCGGAAGCGAGTGGTGGAAGACGTGTGTGAGGTTGTCCACGTCGATGCCGCGCGCGGCCACGTCGGTGGCCACGAGGACCTGCAGGTGTTTCTGCTTGAACCGCAACATGACGCGGTCGCGTTGGGCCTGCGACATCTCGCCGTGCAAGGCGTCGGCACGGTAACCGCGCTTGAGCAGCTCTTCGGCCAACGCTTGAGTGTCGCGGCGGGTGCGGCAAAACACCACCCCGTAGAGCTCAGGGTCGAGGTCTAGGAAGCGGGCAATGGCCTCGGATTTGTCCGAGTGACGCACCAGGGCGTAGCGGTGTTCGATGTTTT
>WTJL01000157.1 GCA_011524845.1 Flavobacteriales bacterium
GTGCGTGTCGATGCCCGTCTTGTCCGTCCAGCGGTCCGCAGCATCGATGATGTCTTCCACGATGCGGCCGCGTTTGGCGGAATTCAGCATGTCGTGGTTGAAGACCACCATCATCAACGTGGCTTCGTTCTCCGGGTTGTAGAGCAGCCCGTCGTAGAACGGCAGCTCGCGTACGCGGTCCACGATCTCGTTGGCGCGCTCGTCGGTCAACGGCGGTGCATGGGGCATGGCACCCACCATGTCAGGCGCCACAGGGGTCAAGACAAAGGAGCGGTCAGTGGGGTGCTTGGCCACTTCGAACGCGTTGGTCACTGCAAAGACGGAATCGATGATGACGGTGGGTTGGCCATCCACAACCACACGCAGCGCCCGGATTTCCTCCGCCAAACCGTGCCATTGTTGCAGCCCTTCCGCCGTGCGCAGGCGAGGGTCCTCCACCCCAATCACCAAGACGTTCCCCTCCGCACCGAAGGACTCCAAAAAGCGCGCATGGGCCAATTCAGAGGGGTCGTCCTCCGGCAAAATCCCCCCGTACTTGTACTGCATCTTGAGGTTGGGAATCTGCAGTCCCATGACCACCGTCACGGCGAACAGGGCCAGCACCGTTGGAAGACGGTGACGGATCAAATACGATGCAATGCGAAGCCACATGGGAAGGTGCAAAGAAACAACAAGGACGGGCGCAGACCTCGACCTCCGAATTACCTTTGTGCCCATGGAAAACTACGACGTCGTTGTCATCGGAAGTGGCCCTGGGGGCTACGTCGCCGCCATCCGTGCAGCCCAACTCGGTTTGCGCACCGCGTTGGTGGAGAAGTACAACACCCTCGGCGGCACGTGCTTGAACGTGGGCTGCATTCCCTCCAAGGCGCTGTTGGACAGCTCCGAGCACTACCATCAAGCCAAGGAGCAGTTTTCCATCCACGGCATTGAAGTGGGCTCTTTGGGCATCGATTTCCCCCAAATGATTGCCCGCAAAGGCGAAGTGGTGTCCCAAACCACAGAAGGCATCAACTTCCTCATGAAGAAGAACAACATCGACGTCCTCCAAGGGGTCGGGTCGTTCGTCGATGCGCACACCATTGCGGTCACCCCAGACAAAGGCAAGGCCACTCAAGTCGGCGCCAAGCACGTGATTGTGGCCACGGGCTCCAAGCCAAGCACCTTGCCCTTCATTGAAGTGGACAAGAAGCGCGTCATCACAAGCACGGAGGCGCTCAGCCTTCCCAAGTTGCCCAAGTCCATGATCGTCATTGGCGGCGGGGTCATTGGACTCGAACTTGGATCGGTCTACGCGCGCCTCGGAACCGAAGTGAACGTTGTGGAATACGCCGACAGCATCATCCCCACCATGGACCGCGCCATGGGCAAGGAGTTGATGCGCTCGATGAAAAAACTAGGGGTGAAATTCCACCTCAAGCACGGCGTGAAAGAAGTGACCGCGACTGGACGCAGCGTCACCGTCAAGGCCGACTCGAAAAAAGGAGACGAAGTGACGTTCAAGGCGGAGTACTGCTTGGTGAGTGTGGGCCGACGCCCTTACACCGACGGCCTCAACCTCGAAGCTGCAGGCCTGAGCACCGACGAGCGCGGACGCATTGACGTCGATGCGCACATGCGCACCAAAGTGCCCCACATCTACGCCATTGGAGACGTGGTTCGCGGCGCCATGTTGGCCCACAAGGCGGAGGAAGAAGGCGTGTTTGCCGCAGAAACCATCGCAGGCCAACACCCCCACATCGACTACAACCTCATCCCCAACGTCGTGTACACCTGGCCGGAAGTGGCCGGCGTGGGCGCCACGGAAGAGCAATTGAAGGCAGATGCCGTGCCTTACAAGAGCGGGAGCTTCCCGTTCAAGGCGAGTGGCCGTGCACGGGCCAGCATGGACACCGACGGTTTGGTCAAGGTCCTGGCGCACGCAGACACCGATGAAATCCTCGGAGTGCACATGTGTGGCCCCCGAGCGGCCGACATGATCGCCGAGGCCGTGGTGGCCATGGAATTCCGGGCCAGTGCAGAGGACATTTCTCGCATGAGCCACGCCCACCCGACCTTCACCGAAGCCATCAAGGAAGCCGCGCTTGCCGCGACCGAAAACCGCGCGCTGCACATTTGAGGCGGTCGGTTGTTGTGAACGCATGAGTCAACCCACCAAGACCTGCATTCTTCTCGTCAACTTGGGAACCCCGGATGCGCCCACGCCTGGCGCTGTGGGTCGGTATTTGCGTGAATTCTTGGGCGACGGCCGTGTCATTGACATCCCCTGGCTGCCGCGCAAAATCTTGGTCAACGGCATCATTGCCCCCATTCGGAGTTTCCGAAGCGCCCGGGAATACAAGAAAGTGTGGACCGACGAAGGGTCGCCGCTCTTGCTGTACGGAGAGTCCCTCCAACGCGAATTGCAAGCCCGCATGAACACGGACGAGGCGCGACAGGCGTTTGGCGGTGACGTCACGGTGGAACTTGCCATGCGGTACCAACATCCCTCGATGGACCACGTGATGGCGCGGATGGAAAAAGACCGGTACGACCGCATCTGCATCCTTCCGCTCTACGCCCAGTACGCCTCCGCCACGACGGGGTCCACCCTCGAAAAAGCCTTCAAGATTCTGAGCCGGTGGTACGTCATTCCCGAAGTCGTCGCAGTCAGCCAATACTGGGATTTCGAAGGGTATTTGAAAGGCTTTGTGGAACAGGCCGCGGCATTCGATTTGGACAGCTACGACCACATCTTGTTCAGCTACCACGGCCTTCCTGAGCGACAGGTCGACAAGATTTACGAGGACAGAAAGTGTGCCAACCACAGCTGCGAAGACGAGATCAACGACGAAAACCGCCAGTGCTACAAGGCCACATGCTACGCCACGAGCCGCGCCTTGGCCGAACGTCTTGGGCTGCGTGAGGACCAATACACGGTGTGCTTCCAAAGCCGTTTGGACAGCAAGTGGCTCCGCCCCTTCAGCGACGACGTCATTGTCGAGCGAGGCAAGGCGGGGGACAAAAAACTGCTTGTCTTCAGCCCGGCATTCGTGGCCGATTGCCTCGAAACCTTGATCGAAATTGGAGAGGAGTACCAAGAAATTTTTGAGGAGCACGGAGGAGAAGCCGTGGAATTGGTGCCGAGCCTGAACGACCATCCGTCTTGGGTGGAGGGGCTGGAAGACCTCGTCCGTCAGCGTTTGGGAGTCGCTCCGCGCGCCGGAACGGTTGCCGAGGGCGAAGGGAACCCCTAACTTCCTCGCATGAACGTGCGTTCCTTGCCATGCTTGCAACCGCTGTGCGATCGGCACCCGCACGTGGTGTTGCTTTGGGACGAGCGCATCGAAGGGCGCGCGCTGCTTGGCGTCGGCTCAAAAAGATCCCTCGTCGTGGACCAACCGCGGTCAGGCGACTGGCGCTTGTGGGAGGCTTTTCTGGAGGAATCGGAGCGCTCCAACGCGTGGTCGTTTGGGTGGCTGGGCTACGACTTGCATGCAAGTTTGGCGCTCGCCTCCCCCGAAGAATGTCCCCCTGCTGTGCCTCCCCATCCTGGCAACTGGCCCCTGATGTGCTGGTGGGAACCGGAGGTCGTGGTGGAATGGGTGCCAGGCGAATCCCTGCCGACGCTTGTGGCCGGTCACGACGTGGCCTGGGCAAACGACGTGATGGACGTCCTCCACAGTGCTTCTCGCACCTCCATCCCTCTCGACAGCTCCGAGGACGGATGGGAAGCCTTGGTCCCGCTGTGGTCCCAAGAGGAGTACTGCACCAAATTTGACGCGGTCCAATCCGCCCTTCGCCGCGGCGACATCTACGAGATGAACCTGTGCATGCCATGGAAAGGGCAAGCCCCTGGGGCGGCGAGTTGGTCCATGTTTGAGCGGTTGGCCGCAGACACCAAGGCCCCACACTCGGCCTACATCCAAGCGGGAGCTTGGCGGACGTTGTGTGCAAGCCCTGAGCGCTTCTTGGCCAAACGTGGAGACAAACTCCACTCCCAGCCCATCAAAGGCACGGTGAAACGCGGTTCATCCCCAGAAGAAGACCTGGCCCTGAAAACCGCATTGGCCAACAGCGAGAAGGAACAAGCTGAAAACGTCATGATTGTGGATCTGGTGCGCAACGACCTGAGCCGGGTGGCGGCGCGCAGTTCCGTGACGGTGGATGAACTGTTTGGCATCCACACCTTCGCCACGGTTCACCAAATGATCAGCTCCGTGTCGTGCACCCTCCGTCCCGACGCCACTCCGCTGGACGTCATGCGGGCCACCTTCCCCATGGGATCCATGACGGGCGCCCCCAAGTTGAGCGCGATGGCCTGCATTGCAGAGTTGGAGGGGCAGGGCCGAGGAGTGTACAGCGGCGCTTTGGGGTACGTCTCTCCGGAAGGCGATTGGGACCTGAATGTGGTCATCCGAAGCCTCATGCACCACGCCGACTCCGGGCGGGTGGACGCGACGTTCGGAGGCGCCATCACGTTGTTGGCAGACGCGACTTCGGAATACGAAGAGTGCCTTCTCAAGGCGAAGGCCCTTCGGCAATGCTTGGCGCCATGACAGCTCTTCACGATCTGACCCGGCGTGCCCTTGACCAAGCAGGAGTTCCCCATGGAGCCACCATTGTGGTGGCCGCCAGCGGTGGGTTGGACTCCACGGTGCTCCTGCACCTGTTGAGCGACTTGGACCATCCCTTGGTCGTGGCCCATGTGGACCACGGTGCGCGCGGAGCCCAGAGCGACGGCGACCGAGACGCGGTGCGCGTTTGGGCCGAGACGCGGGGCTTTCCCTTTGAAGTGTTGACGCTGGACCCTGAAGCATTGAAAGCCGGTGCGCAGGGATTTCAAGGAGAGGCCCGCAAGTCCAGGATGGCGTGGTTCGACGCCTTGTGCGACACGCACAGCGCCTTCGCCTTCGTCACAGGCCATCACGCCGACGACCAAGCCGAGACATGGATGCTCCACGCGATGCGCAGTTTGGACCCTCTGGCTCTGGCGGGCATGTCGCTCCGTGAAGGCCGCATGATTCGGCCCCTTTTGGAGGCGACCAAAGCCCAACTCCTTGCGTTGGCCCAACACCATGGTTGGTCCTGGCGAGAAGACCAAAGCAACGACTCCTCGGTCTACCTGCGCAACAGGGTCCGACATGAAGTGCTTCCTCTGCTGGACGATCTGCGTCCAGGCACCACGAGACATCTGCAGGAACTGGCAAGACGAACGTCCGAACTCCACGCCCTGATGGTGCCCCTCATCGAGGACGCACGACGCGAGGCCGAGGTCCAGCCTGGATCGTGGTCGACCGACGTGTTGGACGAACGTCCGCTTGCCCGAGAAGCGTTGCAACGCATGTTGAAGCACGCGGGGTGGAGCCACGCAGCGACGGTCGAGGCCTCGAGCCTGTTGACGTCTCAAGTGGGAAGCTCCGTCTCCTTTGGAAGCCAAACCGTAGTCCGCGAACGGGGCCATCTGAGGGTGCTTGCCGACGAGACGAATGCGTCCCATCGCACATGTCTCCAAGGTCCCACCTCTGAAGGAAGCGAATCCAGCGCGGCGGGCACGGTGAGGTGGCGCCCTGCGGGCTGTCCCTCCTCCCTGCAAGAGCTTTCGGTGGATGCGTGCTGGATTCCATTGGAGTGGTTGCCTGTGACGTTGCGTTCTTGGGAACCCGGAGACCGCATCCAGCCGCTGGGCATGGAGGGGCATTCCAACGTGAGCGACGTTCTCACCCAAGGCAAGGTTCCGCATGCCACACGGGAGGCTGTCCTGGTGCTGGAACGGGACCGCGACGGTCGCCTTCTGTGGGTGGCCGGCCACAAACTCTCTGAGCTTGCGAGGCTCGATTTGGCCATCTTTGAACACCAGCCTGGACTGATGTTGACCCACCAACCACCCACCACCCATGACTGACTCCTCTTTCGCCACGCCCAAGGTGCTGTCAGGCCGAGACAAGGATGCTGCAACGGCGGGGTTTTTGGTGTTGGCAGGGCTGTTCATCGCGAGCCTGGTGACGTGCAACCTCGTCTTCCGAAAGTTCTTTCAGTGGGACTTCGGCGGAATGACGTTCGAGCAGAGCGTGGGGTTGTTGCCCTACCCATTGACCTTCTTGGTGACCGATTTGATCAGCGAGATCTACGGCCGTCGCAAGGCCAACCTCGTCGTGCTTTCCGGACTTGCTGCGTCCATCATGACCCTTGGGGTTGTGACGCTGGCAGGCGCCGCAGAAGCGACTTCTTGGTCTCCTGTGACCAATGCAGAATTTGACCATGTGTTTGGCCAAACCGCCCTTGCCGTTGGCGCCAGCATGGCGGCGTACTTGCTCGCCCAGTTCATCGACGTCCGCATCTTTCACTTTTGGAAACACCTGACCCAAGGGAGGCACTTGTGGCTCCGCAACAACCTGTCCACCATTCCCTCCCAAGTGGTGGACACCGCCACCGTCCTGGTGTTGCTCTGTGCCGTCGGCGAAATTGGCTGGGACAGGTTGGGCGCCCTCTTGCTCAACGGCATCGCCTTCAAGGCCCTGGTGGCCGCCCTTGACACGCCCTTGGTGTACTTCGGCGTGGGCTGGATGCGTCGGCGGTTTGATCTGTCGGAAGGTCAGGAAATCGCCCTTTGACGAAATGGCCCACGCCACATTGTGACGAATTGGGGCAAGGTCCCGCCCACCCTCATTCTTGGCGCGGTATCTTCGCGAGACCTATCGACACCGACATGCACAACCGCAACTCGATCTTTTCCTCTTTGATGTCGTCCCTGGGCTCGGTGAGTCGCGCCTTGGCGATGGCCTGTTTGACCTTCGTTGCCTTGGGAGCCTCTGCCCAAATCGAAGACCCTGTCACCTGGAAGTTTGGCCTGTACCCCAGCGAGCAGGAAGGCATGCACGACCTCGTGGTCCATGCCGAAGTGGACACGTGCTGGCACATCTACTCCCAGGACAACGATCCCAACGATGGACCTGTTCCGACGGAATTTGCGTTTGAATGGCCTGCCGGCGTCACCGCCCAGGGCAACATGAACGAGTGCACGCCCATCGAGGAATACGACCCCAACTTCATGTTGGACCTGAAGTTCTTTGAGGAAAACGTGTACTGGCACCAAACCCTCGACCTCAGCGGAGCCTCAAGCGACGCCGTCATCAAGGGGTATGTGTACTTCATGGTCTGTGACGCAAGCATGTGCCTTCCCCCCGAAGAAGTGGGCATTGAAGTTCGCGTGGCCGACGTTCAACCCGCCTCTGACCGACCCGACTATTGTGCACCCTCCGAACACTGGTGCGACCACACGAGCGAAGGAGGAGAAGGGCACGACGACGAAGGTGGCATGTTCAGCGAAGGCTCGTCTTCCGAGGACCGAACGGACGTGGGCGACGCGGAGAACGAAGGGGATGAACAAGAAGAAGGCCTCTTCTGGACCTTCTTGTTGGGCTTTGGTTTGGGCTTGGCGGCCCTGTTGACACCCTGCGTGTTCCCCATGATTCCCATGACCGTGAGCTTTTTCACGAAGCAATCGAAGACCCGTGCGGAAGGCATTCGAAACGCCCTGATCTACGGGTTCTTCATCATTTTCATCTACACCGCGTTGGGGCTGGCCCTCACCGCCTTCTTTGGGGTGGACGTGCTCAATGTGATTTCGACCGACCCCTTCTTCAACGTCTTCTTGTTCCTTCTTCTGTTGATTTTCGGAGCGAGTTTCTTGGGGGCTTTTGAAATCCAGCTGCCCTCGAGCTGGGCCAACAAAGCCGATGCAGCAAGCGACCGCGGAGGAATCATCGGAATCTTCTTCATGGCTGCGACGTTGGCGATCGTGTCGTTCTCGTGCACCGGACCGCTCGTCGGCTCTGCACTGGCAGGCGCCGCAACGGGATCGTTCGCGGCACCCACGGCCGTCATGCTCGGCTTTTCGTCGGCCTTGGCCTTGCCGTTTGGTCTGTTTTCCGCGTTCCCTGGATGGTTGAACAGCTTGCCTCAAAGTGGAGGCTGGTTGAACAGCGTCAAGGTGGTGCTCGGCTTGCTTGAAATTGGATTTGCATTCAAATTCCTGAGCAACGCAGACTTGGTGTTGCAGCTGGGCCTCTTGCAACGCGAGTTGTTCATCGCCATTTGGATTGCCGTCAGCTTGACCATTGCGTTCTACCTCTTCGGTTGGTTCACGCTGCCCCACGACAGCAAAGTCGAGCGCATTGGTGTGTT
Source organism: Flavobacteriales bacterium (assembly GCA_011524845.1). Classification (GTDB taxonomy): domain Bacteria; phylum Bacteroidota; class Bacteroidia; order Flavobacteriales_D; family Sanyastnellaceae; genus UBA11663. The sequence goes on from WTJL01000157.1 coordinate 8,167, forward strand.
CCGTTTCT
>WTJL01000054.1 GCA_011524845.1 Flavobacteriales bacterium
GCCCACCTTGTGGCGCACTTTGGAATTCCCGTTCCTCCAGAGGAGGTGACGTTCTCGGTCACGCCTCCTGGTTCAGGCTTTGTGGTGCTGGATGGTGCCACGTTGGTGGACAACCCCACCACGGATTTGATCAACGTGGGGAACCACAACCTGATGGCCGAACCCAACGAGTGGTGGGCGTTCTCGCATTGGACTTGGAACGGCAACGTGATCGCCCCAGACGCGGGTGCGTCACCTGCCCAATTGGAGGTCTTTGAACCGGGCAACGTCACGGCGCATTTTGTGGAGATTCCCCACACCAACTTGACCGTGGTGGTGTCACCGCCGCAAGCGGGACAAGTGCGGGTGGTGGACATGGCCATGGTGGAGAGCACGTGGAACATGTCGTTTGAACCTCAAGGCCCTGTGGTCTTCGAGGCCATCTCGGAGGAAGAGTGGCAGTTCAGCCATTGGGACGTCGCGGTGTCGACGCCCATGCCGGAGGACAAGGCCAACCCCATGGCGCTGTCCCTTGCGGACGTACCGTACGAGATTGTCACGGCCCATTTCGAGCCGGTGGAATTCCACCTGTACGTGCCCAACGCCTTCACTCCTGACAACGACGGCGTCAACGATGCGTTCCATCCCATGGGCTCAGGCTTTGAAGGGGACTTGTACACGTTCTCCGTCTTCAACCGATGGGGAGAGGTGGTGTTTGCCACCGACGACCCGGAGTTGCCGTGGATTGGCCAAAACAACCAGCGCCTTGGCACCCACTTTGTGCCCGACGGCGTGTACGGTTACCGGGTGGAGGCCCAAGGGTACCACGAATTGGTGCCGACGGTGCTTCGCGGCACGGTGACTGTGGTCCGTTGAGAACCGGCCTTCTTGCGATGTTGGCCTCGGTGGTGCTGTACACCTCCGCCAACCTCTGCGTCAAGGAACTGTCGCATTTGGGCACCTTTCAATTGGTGTTTCTGCGCTCTGTAGTGTCGCTTCTTCTCTGTGTGATCTACCTCAAACGCGCGGGAATCCCGTTGTTGGGGCACAACCGGCGGTGGCTGTTTGTCCGTGGTCTGATGGGCATGGTTGCCTTGTCAGGATTCTTTCACACCGTGCGGCACATTCCCTTGGCGAGCGCCACGGTCATTCAGTATTTCAGTCCAGTGTTCACGGTGTTGCTGGCGTTGTTCTTTTTGAAAGAACGGGTGCACAAGTGGCAGTGGCTGTTTTTGGGATTGGCGCTCACTGGCATTGTGATGGTGAAAGGCTTCGACCCTCGCGTGTCATGGGGCATGTGGGGGTTGGGGTTGATGTCGGCGTGCTTGGCGGCGGTGGCGTACCTCGCCACCATGAAATGTCGTGAGACCGACCATCCCGTGGGGGTCGTGGTGTGGTTTCACCTGCTGGCCGTGCCCGTCATGGGCGGGCTGTCTTGGGGGCAATGGACGCCGATGGTGGATGTGGATTGGGGGTTGGCGCTGGCCATTGGGGTGCTCAGCATTGCCGCTCAGGTCTTGATGACCGTGGCGCTTCACCACGAGGATGCAGGCATGGTGATGCCCTTCAAATACCTCGGAGCAGTGTTGGCCTTGGCCATTGGCTGGTGGGGATACGGAGAGCACATGTCGACCCTGAGTTTGGCTGGGATGGCTTTGGTCGTGGCGAGCATTTCCGCCAACACCGTCTTGAAGGCCCGACGGTCAGTGGCGCTGAAGTGACCCCCCACGGAGTCCCATCCAACAACAGGGCAAGACCAAGGCGACTGTGCAGATGGACAACGCCGGTCCATGGTCCACACGGAACACATCGAACACAGCACCCGCACCAAACAGGAGGGTCAGGGCCCAAGCTTCATGCGGGCGGTTGCCCGGCCATCGGCGCACCACAAAGGTGCCCAAGGCCATGCCAAGGCCCATGGCAAACAAACGTCCAGCATGCGCCGAAGGGGGGAGCTGCGCCAAAAAGTCGGCCACGGCTGCAGGGTCGTTCACAGCGGGGCGGGGCACATGGGGCGCCAAGGCGTCCTGAAGCCATTGTCCCAGTCCCCAACTGAGCATCGTGCCCAAGAGGAACCCAGCGCTGACCCGAAGGCCAGAAAGAAGCAACGCTTTCACGACTGGAAGGGCAATTTGAGGTAGGGAATGTGCTGGGCGTAGGCCGCTTGAAGCTGGGCTGTCACAGGGCCGGGGCCTTGCCGGTCGGCAGGGCCGATGCGACGTCCGTCGACTTCCACAATGTGGGCCAATCCGCCCATGGTGCCCGTGGTGAATGCCTCGTCGGCGGTGTACAATTCGGTCAGGCTGTAGTCGCCTTCTCGCACCGGGATGCCGAGTTTTTGGGCGAGATCCAGCGTGTAGCCTCGTGTGATGCCCGGCAGGCAGGCATGCCCAAACGGCGTGCCCAACACGCCATCTCGGATCAAAAACACATTGGTCGCATTGGTTTCCGCCAGGAAGCCGCGGTCGTCCAACATCACGGCGTCGTCTGCGCCGGCATGGTTGGCTTGGATTTTGGCCAAAATGTTGTTGAGCAGGTTGTTGTGGTGAATTTTCGAGTCCAAGTAGGAGGGGCCGTTCCGGCGAATGGAGCTCGTGACCAGTTTGATCTCGCCGGAGCCGTACACCGCGCCTTTGTATTCGGGGAGCACGATGAGGGTGCACCCATGCACGTTCAACCGCGGGTCCATGCCGGAGGTGGACTTTTCGCCCCGTGTCAGGGTGAGTCGGATGTGCACCCCGTCGGTCATGCCGTTCGCCTCCAAGGTCTTGAACACGGCTTGTTTGACCTCGTCGGTGGAGGGGATGTCGGAGAACATGAGCGTGTGGGCACTTTCCTGCAAACGACGCAGGTGTTCTTCCATTTGGTAGATGCGTCCATCCGCCACACGCAGGCCTTCCCACACGGCATCGCCACCTTGCACCACACTGTCCAAGACGCTCACACGTGCTTCTTCCCGTCGGACGAGGCCATTCACCCAGCACCATGTGCCGGCGTTTCGGGGATCGGGTTGGTTGTATTTGGCCATGGTTCAGGGGGTCAATGCGAGGTCTTTCAAAGCAAGGTAGTGTTCGAGGCAAGATTCGCGCAGGGAGGCCAAATGCGAAGGCACCTCTCCATGCCGAAGGGTGCGGGCCTCCCACCCAGAACTGCGGTGAACGCCCTCGTACCAGTAAGGGGCCCAGATGCCATCTTCAGGCCGTCCGCCGGGAGACCACGTGAGCATGCCGTCTTCCCACGGGAGGTCAAGCGCTTCGCACAACGCCTTCAGCGTGGCCTCGGGCGCTTCAAACAACGACTCTGCTGTCACGACGTGCACGCGGCCCGCAGCCCACTCAGCGATGTCCCGCTGGTGGGCGTACCCCAAGTCCAGCATGGTGGGGGCATCGATGTGCGCGCGGTACGAAGGAAGCACCCCGTCGGGGTGACGGGTCAGGATGACATGCGCATGCTCCGGACCGTCCACGTCTTCCCAGGTCAGGCCCTCAAGGTGGTTCGCCATGTGCTTGAGGAACAGCACGTCGTCGTGTTCGTTGGGAAGGAGGGACGTCAGCGCCGCGTCGCGTTCGGTGGGCATGGAGGCAAGCACGTCATGGCGCGAAGGACGATCCACACCCGTGTGGGCGAGGAAATGCCCAAACAACGGCTCGTCCATCACCCGCGTGTCGGAACGCTCGGCAAAGCTGTACATCGTGGCGGTGCTTCCGTTTCGGGGTCCCGCCCACAGGGCCACCGTTCTTGCCATCCTCGCTGGAATCACATGTTGCGTCGGTAGGCACCTCCCACCTCAAACATGGCCTCTGTCAGTTGTCCCAGCGAACACCACTTGCACGCCTCCATGAGGACATCAAACATGTTTCCGCCCGACACCGCGGCGTCTTGAACCTTGCGAAGCGCGTCGGTTGCCGCGTCGGAAGACATGGCGTGAAGGGCACCGAGGTTCGAGAGCTGTTGTTGCTTTTCTTCTTGCGTGGCGCGAATGACCTCGCCGGGAACAAGGGTGGGGGAGCCTTCTTTGCTGAGGAAGGTGTTCACCCCCACGATGGGGTATTCTCCGGTGTGCTTGAGCATCTCGTAGTGGAGGCTTTCCTCCTGGATCCTCGAGCGCTGGTACATCGTTTCCATGGCGCCCAACACCCCGCCCCGTTCGGTGATGCGGTCAAACTCACTCAACACGGCTTCTTCCACCAGGTCCGTGAGCTGTTCCACAATGAACGAGCCCTGCAAAGGGTTCTCGTTTTTCGCCAGCCCCAACTCCTTGTTGATGATGAGTTGGATGGCCATGGCACGCCTCACACTTGCTTCAGTAGGGGTTGTGATGGCTTCGTCATATGCATTGGTATGCAATGAGTTGCAGTTGTCGTAAATCGCGTACAGCGCCTGGAGCGTGGTTCGGATGTCGTTGAAGTCAATCTCCTGTGCGTGCAGCGAGCGGCCCGACGTTTGGATGTGGTATTTCAACATCTGAGCGCGGGCAGACGCACCGTATTTCTCGCGCATGGCCTTGGCCCAAATGCGACGCGCCACGCGTCCGATGACGGCGTATTCTGGGTCGATGCCGTTGGAGAAGAAGAAGCTGAGGTTGGGGCCAAATTTGTCGATGTCCATCCCTCGGCTGAGGTAGTACTCAACGTAGGTGAACCCGTTGGCGAGGGTGAACGCCAATTGCGTGATGGGGTTGGCCCCCGCTTCTGCAATGTGGTAGCCGCTGATGGAGACCGAGTAGAAGTTCCGCACCTGGTGCCGGATGAAGTGGTCCTGCACATCGCCCATCAGACGCAGGGCGAATTCGGTGGAGAAGATGCAAGTGTTTTGGGCTTGGTCTTCCTTGAGAATGTCCGCTTGAACGGTGCCGCGAACGCTGTGCAGGGCCTCGGCCTTCAACGTGTTGTACGTCTCGGCGTCGAGGACCTCGTCTCCGGTGCACCCGAGAAGCAAGAGGCCCAACCCGTCGTTGCCTTCGGGGAGGTCGCCGAGGTAGGAGGGGCGGTGAAGTCCGCGGTCGTCCCATTTGGCTTTGAGCACCTTCTCGACGTCCGCTTCCATGCCATGCTCGCGGATGTGCTTTTCGCAGCGCTGGTCGATGGCGGCGTTCAAGAAGAAGCCAAGCATGACGGGAGCCGGCCCGTTGATGGTCATCGACACGCTCGTGTTGGGCGCACAAAGGTCAAACCCGCTGTACAGCTTCTTCGCATCGTCCAGGCAGCAAATGCTCACCCCGGAGTTGCCCACCTTGCCATAGATGTCGGGGCGCAGGTCGGGATCGCGGCCGTAGAGGGTCACCGAGTCAAACGCGGTGCTCAACCGCTTGGCGGACATGCCGAGGGACACGTAGTGGAAACGCTTGTTGGTGCGCTCGGGACCACCTTCGCCTGCGAACATGCGGGTCGGATCCTCGCCCTCGCGTTTGAAAGGATAAATGCCGGCCGTGTAGGGGAAAGCGCCCGGGACGTTTTCCTGGAGATGCCACTTGGCCAAGTCTCGCCAACCGTGGAGGTCGGGGAGGGCCACTTTGGGAATGTCTTGGTGCGACAGCGACTTCGAGCTCGTGGGGATTCGGATGTCCTTGCCACGCACTTGGAAGACGTACTCGGAAGCGGCGTAACGCGCCTTCATGTCGGGCCACGCTCGAAGCCAATCGTGCAGCCGAGCGTCGAGGTCCAGCTGAATCTGGGCGCCGGCGTCGGTTAGGGCTTTGGCAGCATCGCCGTCCACCTCAGAGGATGCGGTTTTAACCGCTTGCAACCGGCCTGCGAGGTCGGACTGCTTCTCGGCCCAACGGTCGTAGGCACGGTTGGTTTCTGCGATTTCGCTGAGGTAACGCGTCCGGGCAGGAGGGATGATGAAAACCTTCTCGCTGGTGCCTTGTTCGGCGGCAAACGTGGAGGTCAAGTTGGCGCCTGTTTTGTCGGCCAACGTGTTCATCATCCGACGGTAGAGCTCGTTGGTGCCGGGGTCGTTAAATTGAGAGGCGATGGTCCCCACCACGGGAAGGTCGTCGTCTTGAGCGTCCCACAAATCGTGGTTGCGCTTGAATTGCTTCCGCACGTCGCGCAAGGCGTCTTGGGCGCCGCGCTTGTCAAACTTGTTGATGGCCACCACATCGGCGAAGTCGAGCATGTCGATTTTCTCGAGTTGCGTGGCAGCTCCAAATTCCGGCGTCATCACGTACAGCGAGACGTCGCTGTGGTCCATGATCTCGGTGTCGCTTTGGCCGATGCCACTGGTCTCAAGAACAATCAAGTCGAACTCAGCGGCCTTTAAAATGTCCAGTGCTTCCTGCACGTGACGGGACAAGGCGAGGTTCGATTGACGCGTGGCCAAGGAACGCATGTACACCCGGTCCGAGTGAATGGCGTTCATGCGGATGCGGTCCCCGAGCAAGGCTCCACCGGTCTTTCGCTTCGAGGGATCGACGCTCACCAGGGCGATGCGCTTGTCGGGAAAGTCCAACAGGAACCGGCGCACCAGCTCGTCCACCATGGAGGATTTGCCAGCCCCGCCCGTCCCTGTGATGCCGAGCACTGGCACCTTGGGCAACGACGCACGAATGCTTTCGAATGCCTTGCCAAAGTCGTCCGCGTTGTTTTCGGCGGCCGTGATGCACCGAGCGAGGTCGCGCACATTGCGTTGAGACAACCGGTCCATCGCGCCATCGAGGTCCTCAAGGGAGGGAACCGTGTTGAAATCGGCCTTCTCGATGAGGTCGTTGATCATGCCCTGAAGCCCCATGGCACGGCCGTCGTCGGGATGGTAAATCCGGGCGATGCCGTAGTCGTGAAGCTCCTTGATTTCCTCCGGGAGAATGGTTCCTCCGCCTCCACCAAAAATCCGAATGTGCCCCGCCCCGCGTTCGTCCAAGAGGTCCTTCATGTACTTGAAGTACTCCATGTGTCCGCCTTGGTAGGAGGTCATGGCGATCGCCTGGGCGTCTTCTTGAATGGCGGTGGTCACCACCTCGTCGACGCTGCGGTCGTGTCCGAGATGGATGACTTCACATCCGGTCCGTTGCATGATGCGGCGCATGATGTTGATCGCGGCATCGTGACCGTCAAACAGGCTGGCGGCCGTGACGATTCGGACTTTGTGCTTGGGGGTGTAAGGGGTGGGATTCTCCATGGCGTTGCGTGGAACAACGCGAAATTAGGCCAAACCCCCTGCCGCCCTTCACATCGTCGCTGCGTCCGACCGAGGCACGCTACCGAGGTCACCGTCCCACGACCAGCCGTCCAGAATGGCATTCCATCCTTCTGGTACGCCTGCCTGCAGGCGCAGGATGCGTTCACCGTCAGGATGTTGGACCTCGAGGCGGCCGGCGTGAAGCATCAGCGTGTCGGTCCCTGTTTCTCCAGCCACGAAGCGGTTGTGCTTTTTGTCGCCGTAACGCGAGTCTCCCACAATCGGGTGCCTCAAATGGCGGAAGTGGAGGCGGATTTGGTGAAAACGGCCGGTCTCGGGCCGGCACTCCACCAAGCTGTACCGCGCCGTTTGGTAGGGGCCCACCGGGTGGTTCAGTTCAGTCCGCGCCAACGTTGTGTAGTGGGTTCGCGCTTCCTTGGGCTCGGGGTTGTGGGCGGTGGGCAGGGGTTTCTCCACGACGCCCTCGTCTTCCGTCCATCCGCGAACCACGGCCCAGTACACCTTGGTCGTTCGGCGGTGGACAAACTCCAGCTTCAGTGCATTCAGCGCGTCGCCAGGAGGGGCGAAGAGGACAATGCCGCTCGTCGGCTTGTCCAAGCGATGCACCGGCTGCAACCATGCTTCCCGCGGCCGTGTTTTGTTGACGAGGTCGCGCAAATTGAAAGGCTCGTGAAAATCGATGTCCGTCCGGTGCACCAGAAGCCGGTTGGGTTTCACCACGGCGCACACGTCTTCGTCCTCGTGCAAGATGTGGAATGCAGGTTCTGCACTTGAGGGCGTGGAAGGCGCGTCGTTTGGGGTGGTCGAAGAGTGGTTCAAAACCGCTAATTTGCGGGCTAAATCTACTCCTCCTCCTCAGGAGGCCACACGGAATCTTGGTTCTTTTGATGAACAACATGAAAATACAGTTCAACCTCCGCCACATCTGCACCCTGCTCATGCTTGCAGGACTGGGGCAGTCTGGCATGTTTGGACAAGCCATCGGCGTTGAGGTGGTGGTGGACAC
>WTJL01000050.1:0-3194 GCA_011524845.1 Flavobacteriales bacterium
GATTCCCAAGACTTGTGGCAAGCCCAGGTCGACAAGCTCCGTCGAGTCCTCGGCTGCTGAGCAGCTTCTAGACAAACGCGGACAACCGAGCCGCAACCGCTGGAGACCACGCTCCCTCCCCTTCTTGCCCCTCAATGTCCCATGTCTCCACGTTGGGGTGGTCTTGTGCGGTCAAACCCCAAGACCACATGCTTCGGATGACGGGATGGTTGGGAGTCGCCCGCAACCGGACCTGGCTCCACAATTGAAATCCAAGGTTTTTGGCGGTGCGCATCAATTCTTCGGTTCGGTCTTCGGGAAACACCAGCGCGAGTTCTCCCCTGTCCCTCAGGCAGGCTTTGGCACATGCAAACAGAACGCGAAGCGGCAACGTGTCGTCGTGACGGGCAAGGTTCCGCTTGCGGTCCGTGCTTTTGGGATGGTTGTGAAAAAAGGGAGGGTTGCACACCACCAAATCTGCAGGCTCACTCCAGCCTTGGACCGCACGTGCGTGGACCTTTATCCGCTCTGAAAACGGGCTGCGTTGCACATTCACTTCTGCCTGAGCAGCCGCATCCGGTTCGAGTTCAAGGGCTTGGACGGTGGCTTCGGGAAACCGCTGGGCCACCATCAACGCCAAGATTCCAGACCCCGTGCCGATGTCCAGCGCCTGTCGAATCTGGCCTCCACGCCGCGTCATTTCAGATCCTGCCCACGACCCGAGCAGCAGGGCGTCGGTGCCCACTTTCATGCCACAAGCATCGTCGTGGACCACGAATTGCTTGAAGGACTGCACTCGACGACCGGACCTTCCCACAACTCAGCCTTGTTCTTGTCTTCGACATTGCCACGTGTCCAGCGTGGGGAAATCTTCGATGCGCTCTTCAGGCAAGGACGTCAAAGGCTTCACCTCCTCCATCAGGTCGTGGCAGTCCTGAGGCAACGCCTGGTACAAGGCCGTTCCTTCTGTTTTGTGTTCAATCATGCGGTCGCTGACCTCTCCCTTCACGGTGGCCGGCTGACCCAAGATGAGGGACCTCGGGGCAAATTCGGATTGAGCCCGCACGAGCGACAATGCACCTACAATGGACTCTGCACCAATGACCGCATCGTCCAACACCACCGCATTCATGCCCACCATGCAATTCCTGCCAAGACGGGCACCGTGCACCATGGCACCATGGCCCACATGCGCTCCTTCTTCCAGCCACACCGTGGATTCAGGAAACATGTGCAACACACATCCTTCTTGCACGTTGCACCCCTTCTCAAGGACGATTTTTCCCCAATCGCCGCGCAGAACCGCATGGGGCCCCACGTAGCAATCCGGACCAATGGTCACATGTCCCACCACGGTGGCCTGGGGATGGACGTAGGCGGACGGATCAATGACCGGAACCATGCCGCGGAACGAGAAAATCATGCCTGCCAGTTCGAGTTTTCAATCACTGCGGCATACCCCTGACCCACTCCGATGCACAGGGTCACCAATCCGTACCGTCCTCCCTTCCGCTCGAGCTCACGGGCGGCGGTAAGCAGGATGCGTGCGCCGGTCATGCCCAGCGGGTGGCCAATCGCGATGGCTCCCCCATTGGGATTGATTCGTGGGTCGTCGTCTGCCAAATTCCAGCTTCGAATGCAGGCCAAGCTTTGGGCGGCGAACGCTTCGTTCAACTCAATGACGTCAAGGTCGTCGAACGTCAGTCCAGCCTTGGCAAGAGCTCGGTTGGAAGCCTCCACAGGTCCAATGCCCATGATGCGCGGTGGAACCCCGACAACTGCCGACGCCTTCAATTGGGCCAATGGCGTCAAGCCTTGAGATTTCAAGCCCTCTTCATTGGCCAGCAACAGTGCTGCTGCACCATCATTCAAGCCGCTGGCATTGCCTGCTGTCACCGACCCTCCCTCTTTGCGAAAGGCAGGACGAAGTTTGGCGAGGACCTCCTTGGTGGTGCCCGGCTTGATGAACTCGTCGTCCGAAAACTCCACTGGGTCTTGCTTGCGGCGAGGAATGGACACCGGAACAATTTCCTCTGCCAACCTTCCCTCGCGCTGCGCCGCCGCCGCCTTCATTTGGCTTCGAAAAGCGAAAGCGTCTTGGTCTTCTCGGCTGATGTTGTGCAGGTCAACGAGGTTTTCCGCCGTTTGTCCCATGCCCTCCGTCCCATACAGGGCATCCAATCTTGGGTTGATGAACCGCCACCCAAAACTCGTGTCGTGCAATTCCATGTCTCGGCCGAAGGGCTTGGACGCTTTGCTCAACACCCATGGACCTCGGGTCATGTGCTCCACCCCTCCTGCGACCACCACTTGGGCGTCCTCCATGTGAAGCATCCGCGCTGCGTGCACCGACGCAGCCAGTCCGGAGGCGCACAAGCGGTTGATGGTCTCTGCGGGAACCTCCTGAGGCAACCCTGCAAGAAGGCTGGCCATGCGGGCCACGTTTCTGTTGTCTTCCCCAGCTTGGTTGGCGCACCCCATCAGGACATCGCCAATCGCCATGGGGTCGAGGTTGGGATGCCGTTCCATGAGGGACGACAACGCATGCGCCGCCAAATCATCTGTACGAATCGGAGACAGCGTCCCCCCAAAAGAACCAATCGGCGTGCGTACGCCGTCGACCAAATACGCATTCATGAAGCGAAGATAGGTTGGTGCGGACCTGTTCTTGCCCCAAATTGCAGCATGCGTCTGGGCGTAGCATCCACCTTCCCTCCTTACCGCGGCGGCATCGCCCAATTCAACGCGGCCATGACCATGGCACTGGAAGCTGCAGGCCATGACGTGGCCCGGGTGACCTGGTCGAGGCAATACCCCAGCATCCTTTTTCCAGGGACGTCACAATGGGAACCTGGCAAAGGCCTCCAAGACGCCGAGATGCCTGCACTCTTGGACAGCTTGTCGCCCTTGTCCTGGACAAGGACAGGACGCGCACTCGCCGCCTCTGCGGACGTGGTGGTTCTCCCCTTTTGGCACGCTGCGCTTGCACCAGCCCTCACGGGCGTGGCCAAAGCCGCCCGGCAAGCTGGAGCAAAGAAGGTGTACGCGTTGATGCACAATGCAACATCCCACGACGGCAACCTCTTGCACCGGACCCTGACGAAACGGTTCCTCTCCCAAGTGGACGGGGTGGTCACCCTGAGCACCCCTGTGAGCGACGCCCTCGCCTCTCACCGGCCCATCACGTTGTTTCACCCCTTGTACGACCACCACGG
>WTJL01000050.1:3294-8082 GCA_011524845.1 Flavobacteriales bacterium
GAAGCCATGGTCAAGCCATGGCTCGCTCAACCCACAGACGTGAAGGCCGCCTTTGGACAGGTGAAAAAACGACTCAGTTGGTCGGCATGGGCAAGCCAGCTGACGCAACAGGTGGAATTGGATCTTGCTGAAGCTCGCTGAGGCGACGAATCAAGGGATCAAACACAAACCGCTGCAGCAACACGACTTCGCCGTCTGAAGTCACTCCGTACAACTGCTCTTCGTCATGTTCGAGCGGCTGACCAAGCAAATCTTCCCCTCGACCCGGCTTCCAATGCACAGCCACCGAAGACGAGCGTCCAGTGGTGCCTGTCGCCGTCAACTCGAAGGCCGGCGTGGCTTGGCGCAGGCTGTCTTCCACCTCAGGTGAAAGCCGCGAGCGGTAGGTCTCCAAGTGCACCTTTTTGAACCGGAGGAAATGATCTTGAACACCAGTGGTGTCGCGGTACGGCAGCGGGTTGCCCTCCAAATCTGTCATGTCCAAAGCGCCCGATGGCTCCGCTTTCAACACATACGACTCCCCTTCCTCTTCCAGAACCCGGACCTCCACACGGGCCAGAGAACGTCCTCCGTAATTGAAAATGCCCGTGTGTCGCCATTCCCGCTCCGAGGTGAAAAACCGTGTGCTCAAGTATCCCGTGAAGCCTTCCATGTGCACCACGTAAGGTTCTGCCCCCCTGCCTTCTGGCGTTTCCAGAACCATGTACGTTCCGGTGTGGCTTGGGGTGGCGGTGCCCACGTACCACGTCTTCACGGGCCGTTCCCCTCCTTGGTAAATCTCCACCTTCTTTCCGCGCGCCGAAAGCAAGCGGATCACATTCGGCTGGGCCGCTTGCGCCACAGGCCCTTGAATGGAGGCGCGTCGAAACGTCTTGAGCAAGAGGTTGACCGCATCTTCCCTGGCTTTGAACGTTCCATTGACATCCCACAAACGACCTTGCGCAGGTCGGGTCAGCGTCGCCTGGCCACCGTCCATGTCCGCGATGAAAATCTTGTCGACCAAAGAGGTGTCGGCGATGGCAAAGTCTGTGCCTTCGATGCGGGCCAATTCTCCTTGCCCTCCTTGGAACCACCACACGCCAGCAGTGACCGCGGTCAGCGCCACCAAAACGTACAAAATGCGAAGGTTTGAATGCATGCGACGAAGGTCGTTCATGCAGCACGGCCAAACAACCGTCGACGCGTGGTCAACACGGCTCCGGCCACAAGAAAGACCACCAGCAGCGGCATGCCCACCGCCACAAATTGCCAGCCGCTGCGCTCGGCACGGATTCGGTCTTCGTCCAAGGCACGAAGCACAATGGAGCGCGAACGCACACTGATCAAGGCGTCCTCTTGCAAGAGGTAGTTGACAGCGTTCAGCAAGAACTCTTTGTTGTCGTAGACCACGCGCCGTGCATAGCGGTCGTAGCCCAAGGGCAGAATGCGTCCGTCCGCACGGAATTTGTTTCTCGCCACATCCCCATCCGACACCACCACCATCGCTGTCGGCGCACTCTTTTCGCGGAACGCGAATTCAGGATCTTCACGAAGCACCGAAGCCAACGTTTGGGTGTAGTGGGACCGGAAGGAACCTTCCAGCAACGCGGCGAATCCAGCATGGGGCGTGTTGCCCTCTGCGAAGTAAGCGGGGTCCAAATCCACAATGCCACTCGAGATGCGCACTGGAGCACGGTAGGTCTTCGCACGCTCACTGGACGTCAGCAACATGGTCGATTGGACGTCCTCTTGCGTGTTGACCAAATCCAGCGACGACACAAAGTCAAAATGAATCGGATCGAGGTTGTTGGTGATGGGATGTCCGGTTCCCATCGGCATCGACAAGGGCGCAAAGTACCAGTTGAAGAGCTGCATGTTCCGCTGGTTGCCCATGGGACCAGCGTCCAACAAAATCGGCGCGCACTGGGGGTCGATGATGAGGTTGCGGTTCAAGCGCACCCCGTAATCGAACAACTGGTCGTACAGACCCAGGTCGTTTTCCACCCCAAACGTCTCGTTGGCGGAACGCAAACTGTCCAAATCGGTCAACACCGGATCCACCATCCACAAGATGCGTCCCCCATTCATCAAGAACTGATCGAGGATCACCTTGTCTTTGTCGGGGAAGGCGCTGTCGGGTTTGGCCACAATCAGCAAGTCGTAGCGGTTGACGCGGTAGCGCATGCCGTCCAATTTCTCAGACAGCACGTTGAGCCTGCCGTTCAACTCCACACGCGCCACGAGGTGATCCTCTTCCAAGGTCGTCACCAAGTCCGCCATGGCCAGATCCTCCAACTCCCCATGCCCCTCCAAAATGGCGATGCTTTTGCGCTCGAATGCTGTGCTCTGGCGGATGCCCGCCGCAAGGTTGAATTCCAGGGTGTTGATCGACCCTTGAATCATCGCCTGGTCGGCCTGGGGAACGTCGCTGCCAAAGAACTGCACAGGCTCCTCTTCCCCTCTGTACGCAATCATGGCGCCGGGCCAGACCGTTTGGAAGGCCTGCATGCCGTTGTCTTCGAACGCAATGCGGGTGAATTCGAGGCCGCGCTCAAACAAGGCTTGCTCGTTTTGGCCCACCGTTTGGGGATCGTCGATGGCATAGATGTCCACAAACTGGAACGACAGTTTGCCGTCGCTCGCCTGGGACATGCGTTGCAGCAGGGATTCAACCTCCCCCTCGAGGCGCTTCCATTCTTGGGGCAAAGACCCCGTGAGGTAGCACGTCACCAGCACATCGTCTTGCAAACCTTCGAGCAATTGAACCGTGCCTGGAGCGAGGGTGTGGCGCTTTTCAGCCGTCAAATCCACCGCACCGTGCACCAGTTGTCCCAGCACAAGAACCACCGCCAACACTGCCGTGGACAAGGCCAATGACGTTCCTTCACGCACGACGCGTCCCCGGCGCAAGGCCAAAACAAACCGCGACACCAACACCGACAGCGCCATCCATGCGACGAAGTACAACACGTCTCGTGAATCCAAGCGGCCGTGGCTCATCGCATCGAAGTGCGACTCCATGCCCAATTGCACAAAGGTGTGTTCCCAAGCCCCAAGCCAGGCGAAATCGGCCACCGCTCCAAATCCGAAGTAGGCCACAATGGACGTGAGCATGGCGCCCAAAAACGCCACAAGCGGTTGCATGGTGCAGCTTGAAGCCACCACCCCGATGCCTGTGAGAGCGCCGGAGAACACGGCCAATCCGAGGTACGACCCCCAGACCGCCCCGAGGTCCAAATTCCATGCAGGACGTCCCAGCATGCCGACCACCAACACAAACGACAGGGTGGGCAACAAGGCTGCAAGGGACACCACCCACGCACCCAAGAATTTGGCCAACACCACCTGACCTTCCGCCAAGGGTCGGGTCAACAACAACTCAAGCGTCCCTGCACGATGCTCCTCTGCAAACGACCGCATGGTGATGGCGGGAATGAGGAACATCAACACCCATGGCGCCATCGCGAAGAAAGGGTCGAGCGACGCCATCCCACTGTCCAAGAGGTTCCACCCTCCTGGGAACAACCACAAAAACAAACTGGTGAACAGAAGGAAGACCGCCACCACGGTGTACCCGAGGAGCGAGCTGAAAAAACTCTGAATTTCTTTGAGGACGAGGGCTCTCATGAATCGAAGGCCAAAGATAGCCTTTACGTCGGCTCCACCACCTCATACGACCACACCTCGGGAGGGGCGCCAAACAAGGCCTTGGTGGCCGGCCACACCACCCCAAAAAGCTCTGATTTCCGATAGGCGTTCAAATGGGACTCTGACGCCCAGCGGCTCAGGGTGCCGCGAACGCGAGGATCGGAAGGGTCGGACAGCAACGTCACCCCGTGGCACCCATCCACGCGCTCAATGTCGGCGTGGTGCTTGTTGAACAAGGTGTCAAACGCCTCCATGTGCTGAGGCTCCAGGGTCAGTCGAACCACCCGGACAATCACAGGTCGAGGGTTGCAGGTGCCGGTGACGTGTCAAACTCGATGCGAACGGGGTCCCCAAATTTCAGGCCCAGCAATTCCGTTGCACCGCCATATCCCGTTCCCGAGCCGCCCATGCAAATGGCCACTTCAAGCAAGCCCATGGCATTGAACACCGCCACAGGTTCACCAGGCGTGCCTTCCGTGTAGGTGGCGCTGATGCGGCGAATGTCGCTGCGCGCGCGGCGCATGTTGACGAAGAACTGACGCCCCTTCCCTGCCTCTCTGAACAGGGCCCGGTCGATGTCCGTGATGCAATTCCCCCGCCCATCGACGTGGCGAACGTGCCCGACCAAGGCATTTCCTTCCACCACAGGCCGGATGTTCTCGGCTTGCGTGGCGAGCGCTGCAGGTCGGCCCAGCATCTCGGGAATCCCGCCTTTTGCCAGATGGGTGGCCGCGGGGACAAACAACGACCGTTCTGGAAATGTGGGCAGGTCCTCATCTGTTTGGACCCCGGACAAATCGAAGACCGCGTCAGGCTGTTTGGCCCCCATCAATTGGAACACTCCGGTGTCGGCCCCGATGAAATACTGGTCGTTCAACTTCACAATGCGGTGCGGGTGGTCAGGCGTTTCCACCGCATTGACGCCGATCAGGTGCACGGTTCCTTTGGGGAAAGCGTCCATCGCTGCACGCAACACAAACGCCGCGTGAACAGGGTCAAACTTCCGGATGCTGTGGGTCAAATCCACGATTTGGGCCTCGGGCATCCGCTTCAAGATGCTGCCCTTGAGCAAGCCGACATACATGCTGTCGGACCCAAAATCGCTGATGAGGGTGATTGGCGTCACGAACGCAAAGGTGAGAAAGCTACTTTTGTCCTCCA